>JALVFC010000300.1 GCA_027030285.1 Thiotrichaceae bacterium
GGATCCTTAGCCTGATAGAATTGACAGGTTCGGCTACTGTTCAGTGTGGGTTCACGCTTGCTGTACAGTTTTGCGCGATAGGCAATGTCAGTCATGTGTTCAGGGGTGAAGCGCTCGCGAATGCTATGATGTCTATGGCATAGCAAACTACGGCGAAAGCGCTGATTAATCATAAAGTCCATATATTGAAGTCGCTCAATGCGATCATCAATCTTGCTAAGAAAAGCATTGCGCTGCTGCCCAAGTAACTCGGTGTTGTCAAAAACCTGCAAGGTATCTGTCAGATATTGCAAGCCGTTTTTATTTGCCAGCTTCACAAAGTCTGCAAAGTACAAAGGGTGGTTGTTAGTTTCCAGAAACTCATGATAAAGATATTTTTTCGGGTGTTTTTCAAGAGTCGCCAGGCGCTTGATATAGTAGCTGGAAAAATCATTATCTGCGGTGGCAAAAAAACGTTTAAAGTATTCAATTGCCTTGGGTATACGCTTTATTTCAACCAGCGGATCAGGATCTCCGCAATACAATAGCAGTGCATCGCGTAACACCATTTGGGTGTGCCATCCCGGATAGGTGTTGTAGCTAATATAGGCAATACCGTTTTCACTCAGCAATGCTTGGACAGTTTCAAGTATGGTATTTTGCAGCTCTCTTGGCACCCATGAAAAAACACCGTGCAATAGAATATAATCAAATTTTTCATATGCAGTGCTATCCAGTGTTGCCACATCCTGGGTATATAGCTGGATGTTGTTAAGTGACAGACGTGTTATCATTCGCTGTCCGGTACTGATCTGCCCATCTGACAAATCTATCCCAACAAACTGGCTTTCAGGGTAATACCACGCCATTGGAATAATATTATTCCCTTCCGCACAGCCAATTTCCAGCACACGGCATTGTTCCGGATCGACACTATTCAGTCCGTAAAGTTTACCCAGTGCAGCAAGATGAGGTAGATAGGTATAGGATACGGGAAGTGATTCATAAGGAATGCTATTGTAGCTGCTCATATGAGAGTGTTTTGGAAGCTGTCGGGATTACTAGTATAATCGAATTATGAATACACAGTTAACAAGCAAACACTACAACTCTCTCTTCTTTCACATAGAATTATCCAGAGCAGCCCGCTAATCATATGACAACTTATGCAGTGGGTGATATCCAGGGATGCTATGGTGCGCTTGTTGAATTGCTGGACAAACTGGCTTTTGAGCCTGCCAAAGACCAGTTGTGGGTGGCGGGTGATTTGATTAACCGGGGTGAGGATTCGTTGTCGGTACTTCGGTTGTTAAAGAGTCTTGGAGATGGTGTGGTTTGTGTGCTGGGAAATCACGATATTTCAACGATTGCCATGCATCATGGTTTATTGAAGCCTCATCGCTCACTGAAGAAACTTTTTAAAGCGCCGGATCGTGATGAGTTAATGCACTGGCTGGCATCTTGGCCCCTAATTCAGGTCGATGAAAGTCGCAAGCTATGTATGGTGCATGCTGGTTTGCCGCCCAAATGGAAAGTTTCCAAAGCCCAACAGTATTCACTTGAGATCCAGCAGCAGCTACAATCAGATCATGTGAAAGAATGGCTGGTAAATGTTTATGGAGACCGACCAAAAAAATGGAAAAAATCGTTAACTGGCTATAACAGGCAGCGTTATATAATAAACGCTTTTACACGTATGCGATTTCTGGAAAAAGATGGAGCTTTGACATTCAAACAAAAACAGTCACCTAAATTCCATAAAAAACACACGCCCTGGTTTGCCTATAAAAAGAGAAAAAGCCAGGATTACACGATTGTATTCGGGCATTGGGCCAGTCTGGGTTTTTTTCATGGAAACAATGTGATAGGTTTAGATACAGGCTGTGTTTGGGGTAATGCTTTGAGCGCCATCAATCTTGATCATATACATCAGGATGAAATACCCGTTATCGCTGTATCCTGTGAACAGCCTGGGAACAACTAAAGGGCAATCTAATGGCAGACGACAAAGAAAAAAAGGAAGAAAAACCCGTCCCATTACAGGGGACAATACATATACCTATCAAGGTACAAGGCAAGGAAACCGAGTTCCATTGCCAAATCTCTGCACCTGGTCCTATGGCGCCTGTAGAAGATCTGGAAAAGGCACTAGTAATAAACAGGAAAATACTGGATGAATCGCAAAAAGACATGGTTGAGAACCTGAAGCGTGACTATTTTGAACGTCAACCTCCCTGGAAGCTGAACTATGAAGGTCCTGTACAGAATGCCCTGGCTGCACGTTTTAATATTAATGTGCTAATTCCCCTGATTAATATAAAAGGGGGGAAAGAGAAGTTCAGCAAGATGGAGTCTTGGCCGGTGAAAAAGCATATAGAAAAATTGCTGGTTAAAGCAGAAAAAGAAGCATTGGAATATCAGATTAAAAAAGCGGCTCCTTTCCAGTATGCTTTTGTCATTTTTATTGTCCTGGCTGTATTTGTTTTTGGTTATATGTCGGTAACATAGACTATAGCTGCTGTTTGGCTTGTATTGCCCTATCACGAGCCGCCTTGGCTTTTTGGAATATTGTCAGGATTTTATCTCCATCTTCATGTTCGATATATTGCTTGAGTGCGCTAAGTCCGGATTCGAACCTGTCAAGCATACTCAGGATCGCAGTTTTGTTTTGCAGGCAAATATCTCGCCACATGACGGGGTCACTGGAGGCAATACGGCTAAAGTCTTCAAACCCACCCGCAGCATATTTAAAAATATCTTCCGTGACTTCGGAATGTGCTAGCGTCGAGACCAGCTGAAAAGCAAGTAGATGTGGCAAGTGGCTGGTAGCAGCCAGCACCTGATCGTGCTCTTCTATACCCAACTGCTCCACTTTGGCTCCTGTAGCCTGCCACATCTGGATAACAGTGTTTAGAGCGTTGCAATCCGTTGTCTCTGTTGGAGTTAAAATGACCCGGCGGTTCTGGTACAGCGAGTCTATGGCAGCGTTTACGCCACTTTTTTCACGCCCGGCAATGGGGTGTCCTGGAACAAAATGCGGTGGCAATTCTCCAAAAACAGCTTCGGCTGCCTGTTTGACGCAAGCCTTCGCACTCCCACCATCGGTAATAATGGTGTGGCTTGCCAGGTGATCTTTAATGCTGCACAAGACAGTCTGCATTGCCCCTAGCGGCACAGCCAGAAAAATGATATCCGTATCACGCACTGCCTCAGCAGGATTAGTCGTGTATTCGTCAATGACACCCAGTTGTTTAGCTTGTTGCAGATGTGATTCGTTGCGGCTACAACCAATGATGCTGTGACAGAAGCCTGCCTTGCGCAGCGCCATTGCCAGTGAGCCGCCTATTAAGCCAACGCCGAAGATACATAGTCGGTTAATCATCACTTAGGACCTTGTGCAGGGCATTAATACAGCGGCTGTTCTGTGCTTCGGTGCCGATGGTGATGCGTAAATGCCGGGGTAATTGATAATTGCCAACGGGACGCACAATGATGGCTTCTTGCAGTAATGCCTCATAGACCGCAGTGGCATCTCGCCCAACGTCTACACAAATAAAGTTTGCTACGGATGGAATATATGACCAGCCATAGCTGTCACATGCCTGTTGCCATTGTTGCAGTCCGGCAGAGTTGACGAGCATGCTCATTTTTAACTGTTCTTCATCATCCAGTGCTGCGCTGGCGGCTGCCAGGGCAAGTGAGTTGACATTAAAGGGTTGTCTGACACGGTTTAACAGATCTGCTATTTGTGGGTTGCAAACGCAGTAGCCAACCCGTAAGGCTGCCAGCCCGTAAATCTTTGAAAAGGTACGGGTTACGATCAGGTTATTATAATGTTCCAGCCATTGTAGAGTATTCGGGTATTCAACTTCCTCAACATATTCAAAATAGGCTTCATCAACCACCACAATGACATTTTCTGGAACACGCAGCATAAAACGCTCCAGTTCATCACCACTTAGCCAGGTGCCCGTAGGATTATTCGGGTTGGCAATAAAAATAACGCGGGTTTGCGCATCGATTAATGCCAGCATGGCTTCCAGGTCATGTCCATAGGGCATGCTGGAGTGGTTGGCGGGATGTGCGGCAGCAACTTTTGCCGAGGCTCCGACAGCCTGGGTGACGATAGGGTAGACTGCAAAGGCATGTGCAGAAAAAATGGCATTACTATCAGAGCCAAGAAAGCAGCGAGCAATCAGATCCAGTACATCATTGGAACCGTTGCCGAGAGTGATCTGTTCGGTTTCAATTGCCAGTACATCGGCCAGTTTTTGTTTCAGTATAAAGCCACCGCCATCGGGATATAGATGCAGTGACTGAAATGGCTCCTGCATGGCGCGAAGGGCATTGGAGCTGGCACCCAGGGGGTTTTCATTGGAAGCCAGCTTAAGGGTGTCGGTGACCCCCAGTTCACGCTCCAGTTCTTCAATAGGTTTACCGGGTTGATAAGGCTGCAAGCCCTGTATACCGGGTTGGGCAAGTTTTGCAAAGTCAGTTTTTGTACACATAGGGCAGAGTATCCAAGAATTTGATAGGGCTGTAAATGCCTTTGGGCGGAAGATGCAGGATTTACAGTGGCATGACTTGTTATCATGTTTTTTTATCGTGCGTCCAAAAAACAAGGCTCTATGTCACTGGCAATAATTTATAGCAGAACAAATGATGGCATTGATGCTCCTCTGGTGAGTGTCGAAGTGGATACTGGCAATGGTTTACCCAGTCTGTCCATTGTGGGACTACCTGAAACAGCTGTAAAAGAGAGCAGGGACAGAGTGCGTGCCGCTATTTTAAACTCCAACTTTGAGTTTCCGGCGAGGCGCATTACAGTGAATTTGGCTCCTGCTGATATTCCCAAAGATGGTGGACGTTTTGATCTACCGATTGCGCTGGGCATACTCGCCGCTAGCGGGCAGATACCACTGGATGCTGTCAATAAATACGAGTTTATCGGAGAGTTATCACTAGGTGGGCAGCTCAGATCTGTGAAAGGGGTTTTACCCACTGCTTTTGCAGCCAACAAGGCGAATCGTGGTTTGTTTGTGCCTTCAGAGAATGCTTCTGAGGCAGCATTAATCAGTAACTTAAGCGTATATCCGGCAACACATCTGGGGCAGGTAACAGCACATTTGTTAGCATTGGAGCTAATCACACCGCATGCGCATACTGTGAGTATGCAGCAAGCCAGTTACCAGGTAGACATGGCTGATGTGAAAGGTCAGTTACAAGCCAAACGCGCACTGGAAATTGCAGCAGCAGGTGGTCATAACCTGCTAATGGTGGGTCCGCCCGGAACGGGCAAAACCATGCTGGCATCACGCCTGGCAACCATCTTGCCACCCATGACAGAAGCTGAAGCACTGGAAACAGCTGCCATTGCATCTATCAGTGATCAGGGATTTAAGATAAAAAACTGGGGTTTGCGTCCGGTGCGTGATCCGCATCATACCTCCTCCGGCGTCGCATTGGTGGGTGGTGGTGCCAAAGTTAGACCGGGAGAGATTTCACTGGCGCACAATGGCGTACTGTTTCTCGATGAGCTAACCGAATTTGATCGCAAGGTACTGGATGTCTTGCGTGAGCCGCTGGAGAATGGTGAAATCAGTATTTCAAGAGCTGCCAGGCAAGCCACTTACCCTGCTCGCTTCCAGTTTATCGCTGCCATGAACCCTTGTCCGCAGGGCTATGACTGTGATTTCAAGGATAATTGCCGTTGCACTCCTGAACAGCAAAAGCGACATCGCTCGCGCCTGTCTGCCCCTCTTCTGGATCGCATCGATTTGCATATTGAAGTGCCACGATTACCGCGTAAGGATTTACAAAGTGGAGAGCCCGGAGAGCCAAGTGCCAGCATCAGGGCGCGAGTGGTGGCAGCACGTGAATATCAGTATGTGCGACAAGGTTGTCATAACAGCGCTTTAGATAGCCGTTCAATTGATAAATATTGTCAGCTTGCGGAAGCAGATAGTGCATTGTTAGCCAGAGCGATGGATAAGTTTCGTCTATCAGCTCGTGCCTATCATCGTATTTTAAAAGTAGCACGCAGTATTGCTGATTTGGCAGGCAGTGAGTCAATACAAACTCCTCATATTGCAGAAGCCCTGGGATACCGTTCACTGAATTTATCTGAGACATCACGCAATGAGGTGACGTTTACTCAATAAAGCTTTTATCGGGCTGCAGAAAGCGTGTTATATGATAGAGTCTTAATAAGACAGATTTTGGTTGTGAAGAGGGTTGCTAGCTGAAGGACCGCTCCCCATTACGTTACAATTTTATAATGGATTGTCAGTTTGTCGTGGATCAAAAGTGGTAACTGTCACTGTTAAATACAATATATCAGGTAGCTTTGTCACGATTGGTAGTGAAACGAAAACTATCAACGTAACCAGTGGTGGAAGTATATTAAGGTGTTAAATTACAGCGGTATTTCCGCGCATCAGCGTTATATCTTGCAGTCAGGTGATTATATTCAGCTAGAGTTGACTCATGAGACCTCCGGTACAGGTCAAGCCTGTCTGGTTAATGAGTATCCCTTAAATGGAACAGACACTGATAGTTCAAGGATAGTCTTACAAACAGGGCCAGTTTTATCCTTGAAAAAACACAAACATTAATCTCTGATCCTTTTAATGGCATCAATAATCCAAAGAATATCCCGGGTGCTGTGGTGCGTTATCAGTTGCAGGTAACAAATGATCCTGCTGCTTCAGATGCTGGTGATAATGTGTTGATTAGTGACAATATTCCGACTAACAGCAGCTATCAAAGTGGAACCATCAAGCTCAATGGGGTATTGCAAACAGATGCAGCGGGAGATGATGCAGGAGAGTTTACCGGAGCGGCTATCAAGGTTAATACAGGCGTCCTGAATCCAGGAGACACGGCAACAATTGAGTATGATATAACGGTTAATTAATACCCGTTCCATAGAAACCCTACTCTGGCAGTCTTTTATTATTCAGCCGAGTCACTTTTATTCTTATTCTCATCATCAGTGTAAAAAGGAGGGGTTTTAGCAGAGAAACGGACATCGTCAATATAAATATGCTCATCCTTACGAGGAGCCCAGTCCGGTCCATTGCCACCAAAGAATGAGATAAACTGAAAGCGGCTGATCTTAAGCCTGTTAACATCCCGGAAGCGCATTTTCTCCTTGGTGAGAACCTTTTTTCCATCCAGCCACGTAATAATTCTTCCATTGTGTTTGCCGGGTGTATTCAGCTCAACCAGTGTTTGCACGGTATGCCATACACCGAGTTCTATTGCGCCACCGGTGTCCAGATACAGCACATCGCCATACTGCCCTTTCTGCTCAGGGTGATAGACATATTGTACCAGTCTCCCCTTGCCATCCCACATCATACGGACACTCCAGCCATCGCGCCCTGTGGGTACCTGACCACCCGCATTACCTTTACCACCAGCTACTCCTGGCAGCTTGCCGCCTTTAATAAATTCGAAATTTTCAGGCATTTTAAAGCGATAACCGTAATAAAGCCTGTCCAGCTTGATGCCCAGGTCAACGGGCCAATTAATACAGCGTTTTCTGCCCTTGCAACTTGAAATACCAGCGGGGTAGGTTAACTGCAAAGCCTTACCCGAGAAGGCTAGATCTTCTCCTTCAACGACTGACACCAGGTTACGCCCCATTTGCCATTTAGGACCTGACCAGTCAAGATACAGTTGCAACCAGCTATAGGGACCGACGTCGTCACTATCAAAGTTGATCAGCCAGGTTTCACCTTTTTGCAGAGGTGTTTTTCCAAAATCGAAGATCCCGGAGAAAGCGTTTGTGGTGATAAATAGAGCAAAACCACAAGCAAGCTTGGTAAAAAAAGGTGAAAGCATCATTCAGTGATCCAGTACTATTTTAATTAGCCATTGATAAACATGAAAATTCTATGATGAGTTAATGATAGCTAGCGTAAAGATACAGGACAAGGCAGGCATGCTTTCAAGTGCTAGTGCTTATATTCTTCGCAACACAATAAGTTTAGCGTATTTTTTGGTTAATTGTGTGGATGGAGTAGGCAGGATTATATCATTAATAAATAAATATAGGATTGGGAGGTGTGGCATCATTTTTGTGTACTTGAGTTCGGATCAATCACGAGAGGCTTATCAGTGATGGGTGAACTCCCCTCTCTACGTTAAGTGGAGAGGGGTGTGTATCCATTAATTAGGCATAATTAACATCTGAATTCTCGTTGCACAGCGAATCCAGAGCAATAGAGGTGCCTCAATAGAATCACGGGGCTAATCAGCAGTTACTAGCTACCGCACTTGCCTTCTTTATTAGCACCACACTTGCCTTCCTTTTTGGCTTTGTTAGCACCACACTTGCCTTCCTTTTTAGCGCCACACTTGCCTTCTTTGGCAGCAGACTTTGATGCAGTATCAGCAGTGGAGCCAGCAGCCTTGTAGCTGTGACTACAGGAAACAACGCCAGCAGCGAGTGTAGTGCTCATGGCGATAACTAAGAGATCTTTACGTGAAATCATATTCCATTCCTTTTTTTGTTAAATAGAGAGTTAGCGCGCAAGAATATGTACCAGGTACAAGGCGAGCTAATAAGTAGATACGCACATAATATAAATTTGGATTCAGGTAGAAGTCATGAATTTTAGCCATGCTCATGTCCCCTGTAAGAGTAAGGATATCTTAAAAATATCTGTGTGGCAGGGTCTTGCGCCAATACATCATCAGTAGAAAACCGATTAATGCTCCACCGACATGTGCAAAATGAGCTACGCCACCACCAAAAATAGAAAAACCAGTGACTCCAGAGAATAAGTCCAGAGCAATAATCGCAGGAATAAAGTATTTGGCTGCGATGGGAACAGGGAAGAAAATAAGTGCCAGTTTGACATTCGGAAACAACACTCCAAAAGCGACCAGAATGCCATAAATCGCCCCGGATGCGCCTACCATCGGGGTATGAAAGAGCTGATAAAATTTGCTAAAGGTGCTTTCGGAAATAACACTTGGTGGATAGCTGGCTGTTTCCAGCATGGAGGTTATCGCAGACTGACCGATGCCGTGGCTAGTTAGCTGGTTGTAAGCGTTATCAAATTGATAGTAATTGATTGTGGTATAAAAAATTGCGGCTCCAATCCCTGAAATAAAATAAAAAATCAGAAAACGCCTCTTGCCCCATATCTGCTCAAGTGGCGTACCAAACATCCACAGGGCAAACATATTAAACAGGATATGGGGAAAGCTGCCATGCATAAACATATGGGTAACTAATTGCCAAATATGAAAATGCTCATTTTTAGGGAAATATAGCGCCAGACTATCCAGTAGCTGGCCAGCGTTAGACTGGCTGGCAAAGAAAATCAGCAGGTTGATACCAATGAGTACATTGACAGCATTCAGATAATTATTTTTCATGAAAATATCCAGCTAAGGTGGGCGCAAGTACTACTGCTGTAGCTAATCGTAAAATTTATGGTAACTGCGTTTTTTTCCTGCGCGTTGTGTGATGACGCCTTCAATATACTCAATGCCGGGTATTTCAAAAGCCGATGCCTTGTACTTTTCGTTAGTGGGGGTCAGTATGTACTTGCCATCACGAATCAGTACCTGCCTGAAAATATATTCATTGCCCAGATCCCTGGCAAATACATAAGAACCATCACGTACAACTCCG
>JALVFC010000301.1 GCA_027030285.1 Thiotrichaceae bacterium
TTCAGAAAGTACACCCAGTCCTCTCTCCCTCGAGGGGGAGGGTTAGGGAGTGGTGAAGGTAAAAAAACAAAAAATGCTAAACTCCCCAAACCCAACCAGGAAACCAAAAAATGAACAAAGAAAGAGCAATACTAGCCGGCGGCTGCTTCTGGGGCATGCAAGACCTCATCCGCAAACTCCCCGGCGTACTAAACACTCGCGTAGGCTACACCGGAGACGACAGCACCCCCAACGCCACCTACCACAACCACGGCAGCCACGCAGAAGCCATCGAAATAGAATTTGACAACAACATCATCAGCTACCGCGACCTGCTAGCCTACTTCTTCCAAATCCACGACCCCACCACAGAAAACCGCCAGGGAAATGACATTGGCAGCTCCTACCGCTCAGAAATTTTCTATCTGAATGACACGCAGAAAGAAACCGCCCAACAAACTATCAAAGACATCAACGCCTCCAGGCTATGGCCAGGCCCGGTTGTCACCAAAGTCAGCCCGGCTGGCGACTTCTGGGAAGCAGAACCAGAACATCAGGACTACCTGGAACGCTACCCAACAGGCTATACCTGCCACTACCCACGCAAAGACTGGGTATTACCTGAAACATAGCTACCCAGTGGACAAGAAGCTGCCTACACCAATTACTCAAAGTAGGTTGGGCTGAAGAACGAAGCCCAACATTCGTGAAATTAATACATTGATTCGTTGGGCTTCCTGCGTCAGCCCAACCTACAAAACGACAGCAGTTATAATCGGCTAACCGCCAATTTCGCTTGCCCACTGCTCTGTAAAGAAAACGCTTTTCCCTGCTTCATGCGCCCAATCATTTCACGCAAGCCCTGTGTTCCCACCCCCTTATACCAGGTTTCTACAGCCTGACGTGACACACTATAGGCAGGTTGATTATGGCGAATGGCATTAACCCACTGATCCTGGCTGACCAGTTTTTTTAGTGGCATGGGTTGTACTTCTTTATAGTAACGGGGATCTTTGCAGACCATCACCGCAAGCCCTTCATCAAACCACATGGGTATTTTATTCCAAACATGCGGACTACCCAGGCGTTTATGCAGCTCGACATGGGCCAATTCATGGGTAAGTGTCACCTTATCCAGACCGCGCTCAGACAAAATGACCTTTTTATCACCGATAGCCTTGGCTCTGGCTGGAATACCTCCGAAGCGTCTAAAACAGGCTTTTGATGCACAGGCAAAAATGTCAGGTGATGACAGTACCTTGCCAAAAAAACGGGCTATTTCTGTTCTGGATTGCTGTACCGTTTGCAAAAATACCTGACGCTGCTGCATTGACATGGATGAGTCAACATAAACATTGGGGGCAATACAACTCATGCCTTTCTTATTGTGATGACTTTTACTGCTTGCAGTATGTACCGGAGTACTACTACAGCCCGCAAGTATTCCTGACGCTATGAGTAGCAATAAAAAAAGATGTCGCATGATGATAAACAGATATAATGGGAATGCTTTATTAGAACATCAAGATATACTGTAACATGACTTATGTCAATTAATAGCCTGATTGTTCTTCGATAGCATCCATCAACAAACCTGCAATATTGGCAGAATAAATATGATCCAGTTCCCGGATACACGTTGGGCTGGTAACATTTATCTCCGTTATATAGTCACCAATGACATCCAGTCCAACAAAGAGCAGCCCTTTTTCTTTGAGAACGGGTGCAATATATTCACACATCTCAAACTCCCGCTCACTCAGATCCACCCCTTTGTAACTACCGCCAGCTGCCAGATTTGCCCTGCCCTCACCAGCTACTGGAATGCGTGCCAGTGCATGAGGAAAAGGTATGCCATTGATAATCAGAATACGTTTGTCGCCTTGCTTGTATTCCGGCAAGAAGCGTTGTGCCATTACCGTGCGCTGTCCATAGTTGGTGATGGTTTCCAGAATTACGTTTCGATTCGCATCATTCTCCTGAATCTGGAATATCATGGAGCCCCCCATGCCATCCAGTGGTTTAACAACAATACGCCCCTGCGCATCATGGAATGCCCTGATGCGTGCCATATCCCGCGTAACCAGCGTTTCTGGCGTATATTGCGGGAACCAGGTTGCAAACAGTTTTTCATTACAGGCACGAATACTGTCACTACGATTGACCACCAGCAAACCCTGTTTTTCCGCGATTTCAAGCAGGTAGGTAGAATAGATATACTCCATATCAAAAGGTGGGTCTTTGCGCATCAGAACAACATCCAGCTCATGCAAGGGAATCGTCTGCGGATTCTCCAGCGTAAACCAGCCAGATGCATCATCTTTTACCGTAACTGTTTGCACCTGTGCGTAAACCACGCCATTTTCAAGATAAAGATCACTTTGCAGCAAATATAAAAGCTGCCACCCCCGGCGCTGCGCTTCCAGCATCATGGCAAAGGTACTGTCTTTTTTGATATTAATGGACTCGATGGGATCCATGATGACTGCCAACCGAATATTTCCCTGCTTACTCATGCTTATCACTTACCTTGAACTCCTAATCACGTAACCGTACCAACTCCCTCCCCTT
>JALVFC010000302.1 GCA_027030285.1 Thiotrichaceae bacterium
AAGAGATTAACAAGGAAAGTAATAATTTGATGGCGAGACAGCTTATGCTGACTATCGGGGCACGCAAATTTGGTGCCCCATCTACTCCTCAAAAAGGTGAAGCAGCTGTGAAACAGTGGCTGAACTCTCAAGGGCTAAAATTTGCAGAATTAAGAATTGAAAATGGCTCAGGCTTAAGCCGCTGGTCAATGATTAGTGCACGTCATGTAGGGGAGTTATTGTTACATGCCTATCGAAGCCCTTATCGTCAATATCTGATGAATTCTCTGGCGATAGCAGGTAAGGATGGCACCATAAAGAAACGCTTTCGAGGTACGCCTATTGCTGGCAGAGGGCGTTTCAAGACGGGAAGTTTAAGAGATGCACGGGCACTTGCAGGCTATGTGCAAGGTGTGGATGGCAAGGAGTATATTGTCGTCATTTTGCATAATGGTATGGATGCCAGACGGCGCGGCAAAAAGGCGCATGATGCGCTGGTTGAGTGGGCTTACTGGCACGGCAATCCACCGCAGAAGCTGGCGCGTAAGTGAGCTAAGATACCCTTATTCCCGGGTAGGCTCTTGGCAAGTCTCTGATACTGCTATCAGAGACTTGTTGCGGGTTATTCTGGTAGTGGTTGGGGTATCCAGAGTTTGAGGTCAGTTCCTGAGGAGCTAGCTAATGCTGCTGCCCAGTATCCTTTCCATGGATCAAGTGTCCCTGTAGCCGTATCGGTTTGATCATATGCTGCACCATTAAAGTGGAACAGTGTACTGTTAAAGATAGCGTTTGTTTCAGCGACATCGAGATTACACTCAAAGGCACAGCTACTAGATGGAGGGGCGGTAACTACGCTGTCGCTGAGTGCTTGCGGTTTTGCAAATGGATAGCCAATCATGTTCCATTGTACCTGGGAGCCAGCAGGTGTGGGAGCTATAGCGACTTCAAAGCACTCCAGCGAAGTTCCCGGATTACATTTATTTGGATAAGCAGGTTCCTGAGTTGCCGCTATCGGTAGGCTGCCATCGGGCATATCCAGTAGTTTATCTTGTCCAGAAACCTGGATGATCCAGTAGCCAATGCCTTGTTGCATGGTATCGGTAAGTTCTACACGAACATAATTATTGATTGCCGGGTCGTAGCGCCACACCACCCATTCTGTACCATAAGTTAGGTCTAAAGTATCATCACCGAGAATATCATTGAGTGTATTTTGACTGCCAGGATCGCACGGTAGAGCAATCTGGTGCCATTCATTGCTTGGTAGAGGATAGGTGATATCGCAGGCCAGGTCGAATAGATATGAAGATTCCGGGTTTTTGAAGGGGGCTGAGGCAATGACTTTTTTTCCAGAGATATCCAGAGAATTTGCGAATAAATCGTTGTTTTGTCCATCCGATGCTGCTAATTGCAGGCGCTCAATCCAGCTCGTGCCTGTTCGTGTAAATACTGAAATAGCATTGTCTCCAGTGGGTGGGCTTGTGTTGTTGGAAGCAACGAGGATATCTCCATCGACGTGCGCATTAAGACTTTGATTGAGTGTTTGTTGTAAAGACCAGTTGCTTCCCGAACGTGTATAAATCTGGGTTTCTGAAGAGGTGCCGACAGCAATTGTATCTGCAGAAATACTGACAGACTTACCAAACTGGTCACCTGGAGAAACAAGCGAGCTTGTATTCGTTAATTTTGCTTGTTCAGTCCAGGTTGTACCAGATGGGGTGAAAATATAGGCGGCACCTTGCTCGTTATTATGCCCTGGAGCTCCGACAATAATGTCCTCTGTTGCTGATATGCTGATAGCATTTCCAAAGCGGTCGCCTGGTGAGCCATCAGAAGGACTAATAACTATTGCCGGTGACCATATTGCAGCTCCTCCCTGAACTGTGCGCTTGTATATAAAAGCTTCATTGATCTCCGTGATATAACTCAGGAAGGGATCGCCAACAACAACGGTTTGACCCGATATGTCAAGTGCTGATCCATACCCTGAACCCTCACCCTCACCTTGAGCATCAGGAGGTGGGGATAGGGTGGCTTCAAGACTCCAGGTATTTCCTGAGCGTGTATAAACTTTCACGTTATCAATACCAGCAGTTGAGGTTCCTACAACTGCTATATCCCCAGAAATTGCTAAACCACCAGTAAAAAATGTCATTTGTGAAGTGATAATATCGCTATCTTGCAGGTTCCAGTTGGTACCGTCAAAAGTGAAAAAGAATAAATCTGGAGAACCACTTCCACCCCCACTGTTGCCAAAAACTACAGCAGTATTTCCTGATATAGCTACTGTATCGCCCGGTATTATTTGTTGCTCCTCTGCTAGCCAAGGGTCAATGGTAACCGGATACTGCGCTCTGGCAACGGCAACTTTTAATAGCAAGTGCTTATTCGCTACAAGCTGCATGACTGCCGGAAGTGGTTTTCCTGTTGCATCCCAAGCTTTAAGTCCGCTATAGCTAAGAGCTTTTCCCTGTGTGCTAATCAGCTTTAGCGTCTGCCCCTTGCTAGTGACCTGTGGTTTTACATTCCCATCCAGTAAAAATTGTAAAAGTAGTTCTTTTTTACCAAGTGGGTTGTCTATGGTAAAGCCGTGTTCAAGTCCATGAGGATTGTTAATATACCACTCTACCAGTTCCTTGCGCTGATAGTTTAGACGGCTTCCTTTAACGACGGTTTTCGCTTTGGAAACTCGTTTTATACCTTGTTCATTACCGATACCAGTTAATTCCATCCGGAATAACCAGTCTGAAGCAGTAGATCTTGCTTGCATCCCTTTGCCGTCAAATTCTATTTGCAGGCGGCTGGCGGGGTTGGAAGCTGTCCAGGATTTAGTTGTAGTACCTGATCCCGGGGTAGGTTTTATTTGATGGATTGTCTCCTGGTAAGCCGCTTTTAGGCTGGAAGGAATGGTTGTAATGGGCTTGCCATAGAGTATGAAGGGTGTAAAAAGCAGAACAAAAAGATAATAGATACGTTGTTGGTAATTCATGGCAGTACTCTCCGTTGTGGTAGTAACACATCGGGTGCAGCCTTATGATGCCAGCATTATTATTATCGTTCTTATTATATTAGTGCGCTTTTAGTGGTGTCAGTATTTTAGCGGTAGGTATCTGTTTGGATAGAAAACTTACTAGTGATGGAGCACAGGTTGAACCCGATAATAGATTAAGCTTATGTCAAGAAGTCGTTAAAGTAAAGTAAATAGCCAGCTTTCTTGATTATTGATAACTAGGAGGCTGTCCGAGAACTAGAAGCATAGCGAAAATCACAGGATTATCATAAGCTTGACTTATTTAATAAGTCACTCTGGGAGCTTCTGCATGTCAGGAAAAATGCCGGACAGACTCACGGTGTTCAACTGATGCCGCTGTTGAGGAATCATCTATATCCAGCAAGTTACGATGCACAGGATTCTCAATGACCACATGATTTTTTGTGATTTTAGCCTTCCTCAAGAGCAAATCCACACGTTTTAGCAAATCATCGACCGTATCTGCCTGCCTGTCAAAACTTGCAACTCCAGCACTTAAGGTAATATGCAAAGGCTTGCCTTCTTTTTGAAAAGCAGGAAAAGGTGTAAACATAACGGCTTCTCGTATGCGTTCTGCAGCGATGTAAGCACCTTTAGCGGCTGTCTCTGGCATAATTATCAGAATACGATCTTCCTCATCATATCGAAATGCGATATCTGAATGACGAATACCATGAAATTCTTTTTTCTTTTTATCTGTATATTCAATCCCATCCAGAATGATCTTGCTTAAAAAACCGAGTACGTGATCTGTTTGTTGGCGTCCATGTACGCCCTGAATGGAACTAAAATCATCAATATCCAGTAAAATAACCGACAGATCTCTCTGATAGCGCCTGGATCTCTCAATATCGTATCTGAGTAATTTCTGAATTGCCTGCGCATTATATAGCCCCGTTACGCTATCAATGCTTGCCAGTTGAGCAAGCCTGGCTATTTTGTTTTTTAACAGACCATAACTCACTACAGATCCGAACAACATTGCCGCAAACACAAGGAAAAAGCGCAGGGCAGGGCTACCTACAGATATTTGCGCCATGAGGAACGCTGCCACTGACAGGATTAAAATTACTATGGTTATTGGTTTAAAGCTTGAGGTAAGCTGTTTGATAAATGTTGGCATCGTATTATCCACTTCTTTAAACGTTTCTGTTTACGCCTTGCTCTTCACAAAAGCGATACACCCTGTTTGAGGCATTCTTAAACTGTAAAGAGCATACTAGGTTTTAGTTTATCCGTGCGTCAAAATAAAACGAGGAAAGGTGTTCCTGTCGGGGAATCAAGGTTGAGGCATCATGGTTACAATTTCTGCATTTACAGACTAGCTATTTGTTACTTTCATTGCTAAATTGTCCTGTATATTAGAAATATATTATATTCACAGTAAAGGATTATTAAGTCATTGATGTTACTCAAAAATAAAACAAGGAAGGCACAATCTCGGACGGTTAATTTTGATGCCTATGGAAATGCAATTCCCGATACTCCATCTGTAAAAAATGAAACATCGACTGTTGCAGCCAGTATTGTTGAGACTCGTGAAATAATGATCACACCGCGAAGAAGCTCGTCGCCTGCCCCTTCCAGACCGGCAAAAAAAAGCATTCTCAAGACATTAACATCCTGGCGCTCAAAATCCAGTTCTGTTGCGGTTGTCGATACAGATGTCAGTACTGACTATATTCCCAAACAGGAATTGCAGCCCCATCCGGCACACCAGATTAGTGAAGTACTTGAGCTGGGATTTCAAAAGTTACATGCTGAATTTAATCGTCGTGAACAGCAAATGGAACTTCGCTTTCAGGCATTGAGCCAGCAGCACCAGCACAAGGCTGTGCTTAAAAAGTATTGGTTGATCCCGGTAGCTGTTGTTGGTGCACTAGCAATGGGATATATGCTTTACATTTTAACGAGCATGCAAAACTCCATGACCATTATGTCTTCCAGTATCCCTATGATGAACCAGCATATCAGTGAAATGGCACAAGACACCCAAAATATGTCCGGTAATATGCAGGCACTCAACGGCAACGTGACGCAAATGAATTCCAGTTTTCAGCAGATGAATCAACAAATGGGAACAGTTTCACAGGCCGTGATTCCGATGGGAAAAGCAGCAAAAACGGCACAGCCATTTATGAGCATGATGCGTTCTTTTATGCCATTTTAAGCTCACCGATATCCGTCCTTACCTGTTGGGCATGTTCCCCTTTTTGGGGCTTTTTTAGCTTCTGAAGAAGATATTTATAATTATTCTCTTATGCAAAATCATCGCCTCCGAGAAACCTGAATTTTTATACTCTATAGTTTGGAGCTTCTTTGGTAATGGTTACATCATGCACATGCGACTCTGCCATACCCGCATTGGAGATTCTGACAAATTTTGCATCTGTGCGTAAAGCAGATAAATCTGGACAACCAACATAACCCATTGTTGAACGCAGTCCACCCAGGATTTGATGGATAATTGGCGATAATGCGCCTTTATAAGGTACTCGTCCTTCAATGCCTTCAGGAACCAGTTTATCCGCAGCATTTTCTGACTGAAAATAGCGATCACTGGAGCCTTTAGCCATCGCCCCCAACGAGCCCATGCCACGATAGGACTTGTAGGAACGCCCCTGATAGATTTCCACCTCGCCAGGTGCTTCATCCGTACCTGCCAGCATGCTCCCCATCATCACGGTATAAGCTCCGGATGCCAAAGCCTTGGAAACATCGCCAGAGTAACGCACACCACCATCAGCAATAAATGGCACGCCTGATTTCTCCAGTTCTTTAGCGACATTCATAATAGCTGTAATTTGTGGCACACCTACACCAGCCACGATGCGTGTGGTGCAAATAGAGCCTGGACCGATACCTACTTTAACCGCGTCTGCACCTGCCGCAACCAGGTCTCGGGCTGCATCCGCAGTCGCAATATTGCCGCCAATCACCTGCACATCCGGGTAGTTACTCTTTACCCATTTGACACGATCAAGGACACCTTGTGAGTGTCCATGTGCCGTATCAACGACAATAACGTCGACACCTGCATCCACCAGTGCAGTTACGCGATCTTCCGTACCATGTCCTGTACCTACCGCTGCTGCTACAATCAAGCTGCCATTATTATCCTTACTGGCTAGAGGGAAGTCAGTGGACTTCTGGATATCTTTTACAGTAATGAGTCCATACAAGTGAAATTCATCATCGACAACCAGTACTTTCTCAATACGATGCTGGTGTAACAATTTTTGTACTTCTTCGCGTGTTGCGCCCTTTTTTACTGTGACTAAACGCTCTTTGGGTGTCATTACCGAAGTAACAGGGGCTTCCATCCGGGTTTCGAAACGTAAATCACGCGAGGTAACGATTCCCACCAGATCATTTCCATCGACTACAGGAACACCAGATATTTTATTCTCATGGGTGAGTTTGAGAACATTCTGCACTGTGTAATCAGGAGTTACAGTAATGGGGTCGACAATGACACCACTTTCAAATTTTTTGACACTGCTGACTTCCCTGGCATGTGCTTCGATGCTCATATTTTTGTGAATCACACCCATGCCCCCTTCCTGAGCAATAGCTATGGCTAACCTGGACTCGGTCACTGTATCCATGGCGGCTGAAACAAGCGGAATATTAAGCGTAATATCGCGGGTAATGCGGGTTGTTAAGTCAACATCAGCAGGTAAGACCGTAGAGTGTGCAGGGACTAGTAGTACATCATCAAATGTCAACGCTTCTTCAAGTATTCTCATGGTCTTTCCTTAATAATAAATTGGCTGGTACTACTCAGACTTTGCTTGTGTTGTTCGAGCTCGAGGTAATAGCGCGGAATTCACATGGAGAAATGAGCGCTCTTTAAGTAGAATCTGGACAACATGAGTACAAGCTGAGTAGTTACATTAGCTGATTATTATAAAGATTGACCCTGTATGGGTAAACTGATAAAAATGCTACTGTCCATATATCGACAAGACCAAAGGAGAAATAAATGAAATTTAAAATCTTGCTAGCTTCACTATTACTTGCCGCTTCAACAACATCAGTTCAGGCGGGTGATGATCTGGCTTCTATCCTAAAAGAAGCAGCAGCCGAAAATGACAAGGCAAAAGCTGTGGGTTTTGAGTGGAGAGATACCGGGAAGATGCTCAAAAAAGCAAAAGAGGAAAAAGACCCCGAAAAAGCCCTAAAACTTGCCAAAAAAGCGTTGCAACAAGCGAAGCTGGCGCAACAACAGGCTGAAGCACAAAAAGATGCAGGACCAAGGTTCTAACGAGAAGCTATAAACTGATAAACAAAAAGGTCGGCTTGCCGGCCTTTTTTATATCAAATAATCCATGCTTACCAACCAATTTCCTGGCTCACGAACCATCCTGAAGATATCGGAGCTAAATGCAGAAGTTGCTTTGTTGCTGCAATCCGGCTTTCCCGTACTGTGGGTTGAGGGGGAAATCTCAAATCTGGCAAGACCAGCGTCCGGGCATCTTTATTTCTCTCTTAAAGACAATAAAGCACAGGTTCGTTGCGCCATGTTTAAAAACAAAAACAGGCTGCTCAGATTAAGACCTGAAAATGGTATCAAGGTGCTTGCCAGAGTAAAAGCAGGTTTATATGAGCCGCGAGGTGACTTCCAGCTTATCGTCGAACATATGGAAGATGCTGGTGCCGGTCAGCTACAACAGGCATTTGAAGCGCTAAAAAGCAAATTGAAGCAGGCAGGTTTGTTTGACCCTTCAACAAAAAAGCCCATACCTGCCATGCCTGCACGTATTGGCATTATTACCTCACCCTCAGGTGCAGCGATACAGGATGTGATTCATGTTCTACAACGCCGTAGTCCACATATCCCACTTCTGATCTATCCCACTGCGGTACAGGGAGCACAGGCAACGGCAAGCATCGTCAAAGCCATCAAGCAGGCAGATCACGATCAGCGCTGTGATGTCCTGTTACTGGTCAGAGGCGGGGGCTCTATTGAGGACTTATGGTGCTTTAATGAAGAAGCTGTTGCTCAGGCAATTTTTTCTGCCTGTACACCGATTGTGACGGGTGTTGGCCATGAGATTGATTTCACCATTGCTGATTTTGTTAGTGACCAGCGAGCTCCTACACCATCCGCCGCTGCTGAACTGATCAGCCCGGATAAAGCGGAGATGGATAATGCCCTTACCAGTCTGGTAACAAGAATGCACAGGCTAATGCAACAGCGTGTAACAGCCTGGGGTAATAAGCTGGAACACCTGAATCACCGCCTGCTACAACAAAACCGACTAACCAAGATACAACAATATAAACAGCGGATAGATGAACTGTCCGCCCAGCTTTCTCGTAACCTTCAACAACAATTAACAGCGAGAAAAATAGCTCTGTTGCAGCAACAACAAAGACTGGCAAGTTGCTCACCCGCGCATCAGTTAAAAACGCAGCGTCAGCATACACAAAATCTGCAACAACGATTAACCACCAACATTAAGCACCGACACCAGCAATCGACAGAACGTCTGCATAGCCTGACAGCACGCCTCAATGCTATTAGCCCGCTGGCAACCTTATCTCGTGGTTATGCCATTGTTCGCAAACACGAAGAGGTTATCGCTTCGGTTAAACAGGTAAAAGAGGATGATCAACTCAATGTATTGCTTGCCGAGGGGAATTTCGATTGCAGAGTTACCCGGAGGCATACAAAATAACAATGTAGACAGATCCAAACCAGAAGAGCAGGAAACAACCACCGCTCAGGACGTGCGGCTTCAGCCGCGCAGCAGTTATTCATAAAAACACGAGAATAACCTTCAAGGTGAACCCAAACCAGAAATACCCACCGTTGGCGCGATTAAAGTCGCACGTTATTACTCCCCCCCCCTTTTTTTTGTTATC
>JALVFC010000303.1 GCA_027030285.1 Thiotrichaceae bacterium
TAAGGCTTTTATTACCTCTCCCGTCTCTTTTTTGCTACTCATTGCGTTTCTTGCGATTGGTTTATTGGGCTTGCAGATAACGCCAAGGCAGGAAGATCCCCAGGTGTCAGTACCAATGGTGGATATTTTTGTTTCCTACCCCGGTGCTTCTGCAAAAGAGGTTGAAAGCCAGATAGCTCGTCCATTGGAAGGCATTATGTCTGAAATTACCGGGGTCGATCACGTATATTCTGTATCCGCTCGGGGCGAGGCAATGGTCACGGTGCAGTTTATCGTTGGTGAGGATTATAATGACTCGATAGTAAAGCTTCATGATAAGTTAGAAGCAAACAAAGGGCGTATTCCTTCTGGTACGCGGGGCTTTCTGGTTAAACCAAAAGGGGTGGATGATGTGCCGGTAGTCACATTAACGCTGTGGTCGAATGATGTTGATGATGCATCTTTGCGTCTGGTTGCACTGGATGTCTTGCAGAGTTTGCGAGAGGTTGCGAATACCAGTCAGAGTTTTATTGTTGATGGGCGTTCAGACCAGCTTGTTATTGAGATATTACCTGAAAAATTAGCGACATATGGTGTGTCTCTAGATCAGGTTGCCAATGCGATCAGAATGGCAAACTCTGAGCGTAATGCAGGAGGTATTGAGCCAGGGGATAAGGCGATTACCATAGTCACGGGTTCATTTCTGCAAAATGCTGATGATGTGAATCGGCTTATGGTTGCTGTTGTTGATGGGCGTCCCGTATATGTGCGTGATGTCGCTGTTGTGAAAGAAGGTCCGGGTGAAGCACACCGTTTGGTTAGTTACTACACTGGTCCTGCAAGTGAAATCGAAGAAAAGGCTGATGGGGCTGCCGCAGTAACGATTGCTATTGCCAAAAAGCATGGTTCCAACGGAGTAGAAGTTGCCAGGGAAATATTGGAAAAAGTAGAGGTGCTTAAAGGTCGGACTATTCCTGATAACGTCCATGTGGCTCTGACAAGGGACTACGGTGCTTCTGCCAAGGAAAAAGTTAATCACCTGCTAAAGAAGCTGGTAATTGCTACGCTGATTGTGACTGTACTTGTCTGGCTGTTTTTAGGCTGGCGTGCATCAACCGTTGTCCTGATTGTTATTCCTGTGGTGCTGACAACCACTGTATTTTCCGCCTGGGTGCTGGGGCTGACGATTGACCGGGTTAGTCTGTTTGCGCTTATTTTTGCGATTGGTATTCTCGTCGATGATGCCATTGTTGTGGTTGAAAATATCTATCGGCGTTGGCTACTGGAAGACAGTCTGGATACGGAGACCGCCGTGGATGCTGTGCGCGAAGTGGGCAACCCTACCATAGTTGCTACATTTACTGTTATTGCTGCGCTACTACCCATGGGGTTTGTGAGTGGCATGATGGGACCCTATATGTCTCCCATTCCTGTTTTGGGTTCAGTAGCTATGCTGATTTCATTATTTGCGGCATTTGCATTTACCCCATGGCTCACGAATAAGCTAAAACCAGATGTCAAGCACTTGCAGAAAGCGGCTGAAAAAGAGCATAAACAAGCCGCAATGATGGAGAGGTTTTTCCGTGGGCTAATTATTCCAATGATACGTAAGCCTCGTAAAGGCAAGCTGTTTTTGTACGGTATTATTGCCATTTTCTTCTTGTCGATATTACTGTTTTACCCAACCAAGTGGGTGCGGGTGAAAATGTTACCATTGGATAACAAGCCCGAGTTCAATATTGTAGTGAATTTCCCGGAGGGAACAGCACTTCCGGTGACAGCTAATCTGATTAATACATTGGCTAGGAAACTACAATCTATTGAAGAAGTTACTGCACTGCAGACTTATGCAGGTACGGCATCACCCTTTAACTTCAATGGTCTGGTAAGACATTATTATTTACGTAATAAGCCATGGCAGGGTGATATTCAGGTGCAGTTGGTGGATAAGCATGAGCGTGAGCGAAGCAGCCATGAAATTGCAGACCAGGCTCGTGAAATATTGTCACCTATTGCCAAACAGGCGGGTGCCAGAATTCAGGTTGTTGAGATGCCGCCTGGTCCTCCTGTTTTGCAAACGATTGTTGCTGAAATTTATGGGCCAAGTGCTCAGGTGCGACGGCAGTTTGCAGCAGATATGACGAAGAAGTTTGAGCAGGCAAAAAATATCGCCGATGTGGATAACTTTCTTGAAGCTCCTCATCAAATATTACGCTTTAAGGTCGATGCTGATAAAGCACAACGTAATGGAATAAGTGTAGAAGATATCAATCGCGCCCTAGAAATGGCCATGGGTGGGTTCGTCCTGGGAGATATCAAGAAAAATGCATTGATTGACCCAACGCCAATTGTGATACAGGTGCCACTAAGCGTCAGATCCGATATTTATCGTTTGGTACAGTTGCCGGTCACCAATAGAAATGGTGTTGCTATTCCGCTGGCTGAGCTGGGTTCCTTCTCACCTGAGCCACAAGATCAGCCAATCTTCCACAAGGATCTGGTTCCCGTTGAGTTTGTTACGGGAGAGGGGGTAGGTAAATTCGCTGCTCCTGTTTATGCACAGTTTGAAGTTCAGGACTTGCTTGCCGCTGATAATAACGGAGAAGGATATAAAGCTCCAGATGGCACCGTGGTAAAAGATGGTTACTGGTTCCGTACCCCAAAGGATACCAGTAAATCCTTCTTTGTCTGGGGTGGTGAGTGGACGGTCACCTTTGAAACATTTAGAGACATGGGGATCGCCTTTATGGCGGCTCTGGTTTTGATCTATATGCTGATTGTTGCACAGTTTGGTAACTTTATATTGCCAGCCATCGTTATGGCACCTATCCCGCTGACACTGATTGGTATTATTCCAGGGCACTGGATTATGGGTGCTGACTTTTCGGCGACCTCTATGATTGGCTTTATTGCATTGGCAGGTATCATTGTGCGGAACTCAATCCTGCTGGTTGACTTTTCACGTGAGGCTGTCACTGAAAAAGGTATGTCTACCATTGATGCGGTTATTCATGCCTGTGAGGCAAGAACCCGACCCATTGCTATTACTGCCCTGGCATTGATGGGGGGATCATCCGTTATTGTTTCAGATCCAATCTTTCAGGGCATGGGGGTTTCCCTGATTTTTGGCGGGCTGGTTTCAACCGTGTTAACGTTGCTGGTCATTCCGCTGGGTTGTATTAGTGCAGGAAAAGCGTTAGGTGCTTGTAAGATTGACCCTGCTGCCCCTGGTGGTGTTAGTGGTACTGCTAAAGTGCCTCAGAATAACGTGGTAGATACATCGTCATCTTATGACGATGATGAATCATTGGTTGAAAAAATTAAAGATGTTGGTGAAACTGCATTTGGCATTCTTGTGACGGTATCAGGGTTGATTTTTGCAGGGGTCAAAAGCCTGGTAGGTCTTGTTTTCAACCTGTTGAAGAGGAAAGGAAAAAATAAATCCCCAGATTCAAATACAGTGGTTGATAGAAAAAAAGATCAAAGTCATAATACTCAGACTGCTGGAAAAGTGACTAGCTCAAAAGGAACTGAAGCCAAAGCAGAGCCAAAAATCGAAGTGGAGCCTAAAGCCAAAGCAAAGCCAAAAGCTAAAAAGAGTTCAAAAGCTCGCAGGGGAATTAGACTTAAGGATGACCTGTAAGATCATTCTTTAGCTCCTTATCAGGTTAAGATGAATTGACTAAATCAATCCAAGAAAAAGGTACATTGAATGAAGCCGGTATACAATGGAGTAACAATAGTACTTCTCGCAACAGGTATAACCTTGTTATCTCTCATGTCATTAGGAGGTTGCAGTAAATCTGAAGATGATAAAGCGCAACAGGAAGGTTCAGCTGCAACATCTTCAACTGAGGCAGAGCAACAAGCTCGACCTGCTGCTAAAGTTATTAAGAATGACGGTGGTGAGAACAGTAATGAGGTGCTGACAGGAAAAACATCAGATACCAGTCAAACAATGACTGAGGCTGGTCTGCCCGCAACAGCACCACCACCTCCTCCCGGATTGTTCCAAAGTACCGACAAGTCAGTGCAAGCGAGACAGGCTGAACAGCCTGCTGCACCGGTAATGCCGATATCACCACAGACGCCAGCGCCGTTATCCCCGCCAGAGCAGCCAACAATAACTAATCATGAGTCTGCAGCTCCGGTTGCTCCGGAGAATACTCAAGCTCCACAAGCGCCAAAAAAAGCTAGCGCGCCAGCGGCATTACCAGTTAGTGTGGAAGCTGCTGGTAAGACAAAACCAGCCCAGGCAGCCAGGAAGGCACTCAATATTCCGCCTCCACCTATGCCCAAAATAGAAGATTTTAAGGCGCATGAGGTTCAGCAAGAGTCAGCACCTGTAGCCGTCAATGCGCCTCAGCAGCCTATCGCTCCATCGCCTGCAAATGTTGGTATGCCGCCAATTCAGACACCTGAAGCTCCTGAGCTAGATGTTCCAGAAGTGGTAAAACCTGCTAGTCAACAAGGCAATGCTGCTAATGGTGCTCCGCAGAACGCTGTTCCGACGGCTCAACCAGGTGGAACAGCAGGTACAGCACCAATGGGATCGTCTAGTATGCGCCTGCCGTCTCCCAGTATGAATATGGGAGAGCCAGCTATGAATCAAAATATGAATCCCGGTGCAATGTATGTTCCCAAGGTTTATTTTGTTCCTGTGCCAATGTATCAGTATGCTCAACCTTATATGCCATATGGCTATTCTGCTGGTCCGGTATATGGCAATCAGCAGTCTCAGCAACCAGGGGTGCCAATCAAGCCGCAATCTGAAAAAAATGGATCTCAGTAACAATGAGTATTACCGTTGTTGGGAACTTGAAAGGTGGTACAGGTAAAAGTACTGTCGCATTTAATTTGTCACTCTGGGTGGCAACAAACCGCAATGCTTATGTGTCAGTCTATGATTTGGATCCACAGGCAACATTAACGGATGCACTGGAGATTCGAACCGAAGATGGTTATGTGCCAGCAATAACCCCACATTCAGATATCAAACATATAGACAAAGAGGGTGAACATACTGAGGTAATCATTGATATTGGTATGTCAGATCCATCAGCAATGGAAGCTGCGTTGGCTCATGCAGATAGAATCTTGGTACCCATAGCGCCCAGTCAGGCAGATGTCTGGTCAACTCAGCGTTTTATTAAGCTGATTGATCGGGTAAGGAACGGTTCGCCTGTGGAGGTTGTAGGTTTTATGAATCGTTCGGATACTCATCATGGTGTTCGCGAGACTGAGGAGGCCTATGAGGCAATGCAAACATTGTCAGGAATAAAAATGTTAGAAAGCAGGTTGTATCAGCGGACTATTTACCGACGCTCATTTAGTGAAGGGTTGGCTGTTTTTGAACTTGATTCACGGTCAAAGGCAAGAAAAGAGTTGGATAACCTGGGGAATGAGTTGTACTGATTTTAAACGATCCATCTTGACAAAAAGTCTGAGCAATGGAGTCTGTTTTGTGATTTATATAGATGTTCACAAAATAAAAACTGAGGATTACTCAGTAACTCTCGGTTTAAGATATACTAAAAAAGTTATTATAAGGAGTATTTAGAATGCATATTTTTCGTTGGCTCATGTCTCACCCCATTATTACCGCATGGGTTCTGGCAGCATTGGCAATACTGCTAAATTTGAATATGGGTTCGAACAGTACTCAGCATGAGTCTTCCCTGCATGGGAATGGTGAAGAAACGCACGTTGCTAGCACTGCTCATGAGGGTTCAGACGAGCCTGTAAATAATAGCGAGCAAGATGTTGCTGAAAGCAAAGATAATGATGATAAAGATACTGTAGCAACTGCAGATAGTAACGCATCTGGTGAAGAAGTAGTGGAAGCACAAAGCATCGATCAGAGTGTGAAAAAAACCGATTCTCAGACTGCTGCTCCTGGCGGTGATCACTCTCAATCTGCTCAAGTAGTAACGCAGGAGTCAACAGATGAAGAAACTAAGCCGGAGATAGAGGAATCTCCTTCTGACGAAAATAATCCTGCTGATGCTGAAGTGGATACTGATAAGAAAGGTTCAAAAACAAAAGCTGAAGTTGAGTCATCAGCAGAAGCAAAAAAACCGGTAGTTCAGGCACCGTCAGTAGCTACCTATGAAAGTAATGCTTCAGAACATGCCTCAAGCGCAAGCGAGGAGCATGGTAGTAAGGACTCTAGCGCCGATAATACTCTTGCCAAAGCTGATCTGAATGCTGAAAAGGCGGTTAAGGCAACTGTAGGTGCCCAGAACAATCAAGCAGAAGAAACTGACTATAATGCAATGAGCTCTGATGATTTGTTGCAATTGGCAAGAGAAGCATTTTGGCAAAATAATAAAGATAAATCAGCAGAGATTTATCAATTATTAGTGAAACGTTCACCGGACACATTATCTTACAAAGGAGAGTTGGCTAATGTGTATTGGCATCAGAATAAACAGAGAGAATCTGCCGCACTTTACGCTGAAATTGCAATGCCCATGATTAAACAGGGCAAAACAAGAGAAGTGGCCAATATGCTTGGCTTTATTGGTGTGTTTTTCCCAGAGAAAGCACGAGAAATCCATCGTATAATGAGTGAGCAGGATCAGTAACACAGCGATTAAGCTGAACAGGTAAAAATATGGGCGAAAAGGAAAAAAGTGATTTTCATCGTGATTATGTTCTTGAGCTAGAAAATGAGCTAAAAGAGCTTGAGAAGCGCGAGGAAGCATCGACCCGAAGGATGCAGCTATTGGTGTATCCAGCAATGGTTGCTTTTATAATTCTGGCTGCCTATGGTTTCTACCTTGTACATTCTTTAACATCTAATGTTGCCCGTATGGCTGAATCAATCATTGTGATCTCAGATTCGGTTAATAATAATATGCAAATTATTTCCTCAAGCACAGTTGAAATGTCTGATAAGATGACTAGCCTTGTCAACTCTACAGACTCAATGACCGGAAGGCTTGGTTCAATGTCATCTGATGTAGGATTAATGACACAAAATATTGGCGTGATGAGAGATGCTACTACCCATCTGGCAGTGTCCACCAATAATATGCAACAGGATATGTGGAGTCTGAACCAGAATATTTCCACGCCTCTGAGTATGTTTAACAAGTTTCTCCCCTGGAGTAATAATTCTAACGGTCGTTTTCGTGGCTCAAATCGTCAGGTATCTGCAGCGCCAGTCTATTATCCAGCCTATCCACAGCCGCTAGTTGCCCAGCCACAGCAATCAGTACAAGCACAGCAACCAGCACAGGCGCAACAGCCATCACAACCACAACAACCTTCATCAGCAAGCAATTAGCGTTAGAACTACTATAGGGATAGAAATGACACCGGAAAAAAGGATCAAGGAAAGGCTGGAGCGGTTACAAGCGCATCTGAAGCGTGAAGCTCCTATACTTGTTGATGTCGTTGACAGATATCAGCAGCTAGATAAGGTGGCTCAGGGAATGGGCTTGATCTCTTCCGGTGAATCTTATGCTACACAGATCTCCTGGTGGCCAATGATCTCTATATTGGGCACATTTTCCGCGGGTAAATCCAGCTTCATTAATTCCTATGTGGGGCTTCCCCTGCAAAAGACAGGGAATCAGGCTGTAGATGATCGTTTTACAGTGATTACCTATACATCTGAAGGAGAAGTTAGGACACTACCTGGCTTAGCTCTGGATGGAGACCCACGTTTTCCCTTCTACCAAATCAGTGAAGATATTGAAAAGGTCTCCAGGGGAGAAGGATCAAAAATAGATAATTACCTGCAAATGAAGGTTGCGCCAAGTGAGGCGTTACGAGGCAAAATACTCATTGATTCCCCCGGTTTTGATGCGGATGAGCAACGCAAGTCAACCCTGCGGATTACGGATCATATTATAGAGTTATCTGATCTGGTGCTGGTTCTATTTGATGCCAGACACCCGGAGCCAGGCGCTATGCAGGATACGCTTGAGCATTTGGTAAAAGGTGCGCAACGGAGAAATGACAGTAGCAAGTTTTTATTTATTTTGAACCAGATTGATACTTCAGCGAATGATGACAATCTTGAAGAAATTGTCTCATCCTGGCAAAAAGCGCTGGTTCAGCATGGCTTAAGTGCGGGAAGGTTTTATGTGCTATATAACAAGCACATTGCTGTTCCTGTGGCAGACCAGAACGTTTGGGCGAGATATGAAGCAAAACGGGATGCAGATTATCAGGAAATCACTCAGCGTATGGATGGTATTAGTGTTGAGCGAGTGTATAGAATTATTGGTTCAATGGAATCTCTGGCAAATCAAATCGAGCATCAGTCTGTTCCCGCACTACAAACTGCGTTGCAGTCCTGGAAAAAACGAGTGCTTGTTTCAGATGCTATTTTAATAGCAACTGTTTTGATTGGTGCAGCAATAACTTCGATTATTGCTGGATACTGGCACGGTCTTTCCTTTACCCCTCCCTGGTTGGGGGAGCTATTAGGCAATAGAATTCTTTTTTATGCGATAATCGCGCTCATTATTCTTATTTTTATTGCTGCTCATTTCTATTTTAGAAAGGTTTTTGCAAAATCCTTACTTAAAGGTATGCCAGTTGACAGTGCGGGTAATCTAAAAGCTGCATTTCTCAAGAGTACTTCTCCTTTGCGGAGTGTTTTTTCCAGTAACCCAAAGGGGTGGGGTAGAAGGGCTAGAAAACGTCTTGATGCGTTACGCGATGATACGGATAGATTTGTGCAGAAGCTTAATGACAAGTTTGCCCGACCATCCGGAAATTAACTTTCATCCAGGTAGCTGTCCGGTGATACAAAAGATCTTTCAGGATACACTTCACTCTCGGTGGGAGGTGCAGGGAAAGGTGTGACTGCCGCGGAATAGTTACACTCTTTCAGGAAGTTGTTACTAATAGTGGTCAACTGAGGGTTTAGGTTTGGCGCCACCGCATACATGGATTCCGGTCTGCGCTGGAATGACGGATTTTAGCTTAACTTACGGGCACTGGGGTCAGGGTAAAATATTAGTCAACAGAATAGAAATGCCTATCAGGAATTGCTCTCATCAGGTTTGTCGCTGATGACTTCAAGCGGGGTTCGTTTGGAGTATGTTTTTTGTTTGCTCTGTTTTTTACCAATATCCTTGTTATTTTCGTCCTTTGTTTTGATTTTCTGCACTTTGTCCTGACTCGCTGGTTGTTCCTTTTTTTGTTTTTCCTTGCTTGCTGTTGATTTTTTATTTGTCTTTTTCTCTATGTCAGAAGAGCTGGTTTGCTTGTTTTGAGGTACGGAGTCATTACTCTGTCTCTCAGTTGAAGAAGTTTTTTTCGCAGTCTTCTTTTGGGGAAGAGGAGCTGTATCTTTTGTCGCCTCTGGCTTACTTACAGTTTTACTAGCAACAGGTGCTTTGTTTGTGTCTGTTTTCTCGGTAGATTTAACAGTTGTAGTGGCTGGTTTAGCCGCCTTTCTGTTTGTGTCAGATTTCGTCGCTTTTGTGTTTGAAGTGGATTTGTCTGTTGCTGCCTTGTTGCTATCTTTATTAGCATGGGCGACAGTAGTGGTTTTATTAACATTTGTGGCTTTTTCAGGCTTGCTTTTATTGTTTTGTGAAGCAGTTTTCCTTTTGGGAGTGCCCGGCCTGGGGATTTTGATTTCAATGGGTGTCATATCCATCTCACTCA
>JALVFC010000304.1 GCA_027030285.1 Thiotrichaceae bacterium
GGTTTTCAAAAATAGATAGATCAGAAACCAGGGTGACTTGTCCCTTTCCCATGCGTCGTTGCAGCAAAAAAGGCTCATTCTGAATGAGTACTGTGGAGTTTTTATTATCAGACGTATCAGTGTTATTGCCTGTATTTTCGAAAGGCGAATAAATTGCGTAAAAAAAGTTTTCCAGTGCCAGTGTTAATAAAGGCTCTACGCCGTCCAGTGCGATATCATATTCAACGTGATCCTTGTAGTTTCTCCATGAAGAAAAAGTGATTTGCCGAGCATCAAGGTCGTCGTTTTCATTGGAGTCATCATGCTCATTGTCAAGGAAAATACCCTCGAGCACGAGAACCCCCAGTACGCTCTGGATGGGGTCTTTGCTGTAGACTTCTTCTTCATCATAATTATCGGCAATTAAACCACTGAAAGAGTCAGTAGCGTTATCCGGGCAGTAATTTTTGGCAACTGTATCCTTATCTTCCTCATCCTCTTCCGCTTGTTTCTGTTCCTCCTCTTCCTCATCTCCATATTCATCTTCTGGAAGGGCTTCATCATAGAAATAACTCGTTAATTCCGAGTCATAATGCGCACCTGTAATGAGGTGTCCACCTGCGCGCACCCAGTCCAGCAGCCTGTCTGCTCTTTTCAGGGATAGTGTAGTTCTGCTGGTGTCCAGAATCATGGCGGTATGAGTGTCTGGAAAATTGTTACCCAGGCTTTGCAGGTTGTTTTTGTTTTCAGCAGGAATACCCATCTGGCGAAGAAACAGACGTGCGGCAAATAAAGGATTTTCCCTGGCTTCACCTTTAAATGAGGTGTATTCGGTAACTTCGCGGTATTCGTGGGTGGCAAAAAACTTGTACACACTATAGGCAAACAATATTGCCAGCAGTGTCAGAAATGCAAGCAGAGGTTTGTTTTTCACTGCTTACCTCCTGCTACTGATGACTCTTTACCAGATTCTGATGGCTCTTCACCAGATAAAGACTCCGCCAACCATTGACTATCCCAGTGATCCAGCAGGAAGTTGATTTTTTCATCCGCTGGCAGGTGATGTGCATAGGCAATCTGTTTCCATTGCTGTGTTAGCTGTTGCAGGTACTGGTGGCGGATTTCAGGCAGTTTTTGTCTGGTCAGTTTGAGTATATCGCCCTCTGTCTGGCTGGATTTTAATGGAATTTGATCCCGGTTTGCCATTTGTGCCAGAGCCCCGCGATATAGCAGGCTAAGCGCTTCACGGTGCTTTTGCTTGCGCCAGAGCGCTCTGGCAGCCTCAGGGATATTATCAGGCAGGGATTGTGGGCGTATATCCATACCGAAAAGCACTTCCGGGATGTCATGTTGTGGCAGCTCTTTTTGGCTAAGGCTAAACAGGTGCAGCCAATGTTTGCGACTCAGAAACAGAAACAGGATACCGATGCCTAGTGCTGCCCACAGCGATGATTCAAACAATACGGATATTAATTTTACAACAGGTTTGAAAAACTTTCTGATTATGTAAAAAATCCCGGGACTTGTGTCTTCATCTTCTTTTTTTTCTTCTTTCTCGATCTCCACCCAGTTATGCACTTTCTTTTCATTGGATAACTCGGAACGCTGCATGACCTGTTTAATGACTTCCTTTGACTTCTCGGCTGGCAAGCGTTCAGGGGCGAGATATTCCGTATCAGGTATTACTTCGGATGACGTGTCCGCAGCCAGTAGCGGTGAGGACTGAGTGAGACTGGCAAGTAATAACAAAGCAGGCAACACAGCTGACAACAAAAGCTTTCCGCCTTTTGCTGTCTCTGCCAGACGTTTGGAAATTTGCTTGAATACCAGCTCTATATCCCAGGCTTCCAGTTGCGTGCGCCGATTTAGATAGAGGCTGAAACTGGCTGCAACATAGAACGGTTCAATGAGAAATAATGCAGTTGTCAGCAGCACGTAATCCAGGATATTTAACCATAAGGCAACTTCTTCAGGCGGGTCATCGCTAAACAGCAGTCCGATCAAGCTGTGGTCAGTCATACCCTGTGGAATAAAAGCCATGAGTATCGCAATAAAAGAAAAATAAATTGCGGATTCAATGAAAATCATTCCCAGTGTCAGTGCAATGGCATGCGAGTGTGCGCTGTGTAGCAAGGTGCGCTGACGTTCGGCACGCTCTTTACCTCTCAGTTGTTCCAGTTGCCAGACCGGAATAATAAATCCTCTGGAAAAAGAAGGGCGACGAAAAGTCAGCGCAGAAAGCAGTCCAGTTTTTTTAATCAGGTAAGGAAGCGCCTTTAATGCCTGTGTTGTAGAGAGCGGTTCATTAAACAATTTCTGGCTGAGAATATTAAGCAAAAAACGGTCATACAGCGGCTTTAACCACCAGACAACAAAAAAGGCGTAGCTCTGGTATTCATCAGGAAACAGAATAAAAATCAGTGCCGACAGGCAAGCCAGAAAAATAAACCAGGGCAGGTACAGATCGCGCGCGAAATGCCGTACCAGTGCAAAGCCAAGATCAATGGCTTCCCAGGGATTACGCAGTCGGATATTGGCAGTAATCTGGTTAAGTTGCACG
>JALVFC010000305.1 GCA_027030285.1 Thiotrichaceae bacterium
AACTGTCGAGTGGGGATATTGAGGGGGGGGATGGAAATGGAGAGGGAAAGCGCTGACAGTGACACAGATCAGTGTGTAAATATTGGAATACAGCTCGTAATTATTGGGCGGATTCAACTTTGAAGTGCAACGACCGGATTTTGGATTTTACTTCAAGTAGAGGCAGGTTTCCTGCGCATCGTAACTGAATTTTCAGGACAGACATATAAACAAGCCCCGCAGCCGTTACATTGATCGCTATCAATAACAGGTATGGCAATACCGCCGACCTGTAAATGAAAGCGAATAGCTTCAACGTCACAGTTATCCCCGCATGAGCGACAAGTAATCGCATTCATGGAAAGACAGGAGTTGGCGATCCTGGGGAGTATGCTCCAGGCATTAGATTCATTATGCTCACCCGGGTTAAAAGCATCCGCCTCACAGGCAGCAACACAGTCGCCACAAAAAGTGCATTCACCACGTCTGAAATCAACTTCGGGGAATCCGCCATCGCCACATACAAGAATTTTCCCGGGACAGGCTTCTATGCACTTGTCGCAGCGCTCACACTTTTCAACAAACCGGGATGCTTCAATCGACCAGGGGGGATAGATTGCATCAGGATTGTATTTTGGGCTTCTGCCTTTCAGGAAGGCTCTGCGATTTAGGTTGACTGAGTCCATGACTAAAACCCTGGCAGTAGAAAATGTTATTCATAGTTTGAACTATGGACAGTGCGAGGTAAAGCAACATGGATCAAATATGGAATGATTATCAAGGCAACAGGTTTTGTATTTAGCACCTGGTGCTAATGAGATTCTCGGAAGCTAAACAATCAAATGGAACATCCAATCTGATGTCCCTTTGATCGTAGATAATAATGTTATGAATTTATATGTGCACTTTATTCCTGGACTACCAGCTCACGATAGGCATGCCAGCTTGCATGACCAATGATGGGTAATGTAACCGCCAGTCCAATAAAGAAGAAGCCTATGCCCACAGCAATTAACACAGCAATGGTTGCTGCCCAACGGAACATAGGACCCGGATTCCGTCTTACTGCGTGAATACTGGTAGCAATGGCTCTTGAAACACTAACGCGACGATCAATAATAAGTGGTACTGAAACCACACTAATCGCGAAAGCGACAGCCGCAAAGATCAAACCTGCCAGTAAAAATATAGCGATGAATGGTAAGAAGTTTGGTTGAGAAATGAGCGCGCTCCAGCCGCTGGCGATGGAATCCGTCTCAGCCAGAAACGCATTAATGGCAAGAACCATCAAGCGCACCCATGAGACCATAATCGCCGCCAAAATAACCAGTACGGTTACCGTGCCGATACGCCGCTGGCTCAATAGTGGCAAGAAGGTGAGTGCCAGTGCTGAGGCAAGGACTGCCAGAATTATGCCACCAATGAGAAGTACTCCTGCAAAGGGAAGTGTTTGCTCTCCTGATATGAGCGCCTGCCAGTTACTTGTCAGAATTGAGCTGTCTTCAAAAAATATATTTACCAGCAGCATGGCAACACCTGTCCAAAGCACCATCAGTACGCCAAGCACCAGGGTCAGGCTGAGTAGACAGCGCAAGTTTCTGCCTAATACGGAAATGGCGTGCAGGAAAGAGGGCTTTTCGCCCTGCTCGATGCGTTGGCTCATATCATACAGTCCGGCAGCAACAGGTGGGCCAACAAGGTAAAACCCGGTGACAATTGCCATCACAAAGAAAGGGTTGGCTTTAGTTAGCCAGATAGTTACTGCACCTGCAATGACGAATAGAATCCCGTAAAGCAAGCTATTAATATTAGCTGTTTTAAAGTCTTCGATACCTTTGGCAAGCCAGCGATTAGGAGCTGATTTACCGATGCTGCGTATTTTTATATCGGATGTATCTGAATATACTGTGCTTGATTGAGATGCTGTAACCATAGTGATGACCTCTTTATCCCGTAATGGAGCTTAAAAACTGAACGCCTCCCTTCTTAAATGTAGAACAATATTGACAGACGTCAAGAAAAATAAACAAATTTGTCAGAATAAATATTGACAACTGTCACATAAAATAATAGCGATTTATTAGAACTTGAATTCTCACTATTATCCACGCTACCGTGATTTCCTTTTTCATAACTCTGTCCTGGAAAGGTACTGTGAACACATTATTAGATATTATGAAGCGCCTGCGTGATCCGCAAAATGGTTGTCCATGGGATTGTAAACAAACGTTTGACAGCATATTCCCCTATACCCTGGAAGAAGTGCACGAGGTCGGTGATGCCATAGATCGGCAGGATATGGGGGATCTAAAAAATGAACTGGGTGACTTGCTCTTTCAGATCGTCTTTTACGCACAAATGGCGCAAGAGCAGGGTGCATTTAATTTTCAGGATATTGTGGATGGCATTAGTGAAAAAATGATGCGTCGCCACCCTCATGTTTTTGGCAATAAAGTCTATAAAAATGAAGTTGAGCAAAAAGCAGACTGGGAAGCTATTAAACGTCAGGAGAGAGCGACTGAGACAAAGAGCGAATCTGAAAATGATTATTTCTCAGATATTGCACCACGCCTGACCGCCTTGCAGCGGGGGCAGAAGATTCTCAATCGTGCGGGTGAAAATGGCTTTGACTGGAAAAACTGGAAACCCATCATTAATAAAGTCTACGAAGAAGTCGATGAGATTATCGAAGCGGTGGAGCAGGGTGAATCGCAGCAACGTATTGAAGAAGAGGTCGGTGATTTGTTTATCGTAGTGACTAATCTGGCGCGACATTTACAGGTAGACTCCGAAAATGCAGCCCGCAAGGCGGTGAACAAGTTTGCCCGGCGCTACAATCGCATGATGCAACTGGTGCAGGAGGCTTATCCGGATTGCAAGCTCTATTCACTGGAACAAATGGAGCAGGGCTGGGAGCAAGTGAAACGCGAGGAAAAACAAGGATGAATATTTACCAGGCTAGCTATGACTGCCTGATGGAGTCAGATCCGGTAGTAAAATGTCAATGTGCTACCCAGCTCTACGCTGACTGGCAGCAGGGTGCTTATAGCCGGGATGAAAATGATACAGTGACACCAGTGATGCGCATAAAGGAACCTGGACGTCCCGCCAGACCGCAACTTGTTCCGGTAAGTCAGGTAAAACAGCGTAAACTGTCAAGCGATGAAGGTCGTGCCAGTCTGATTCATGCAGTGACTCATATTGAATTTAATGCGATAAATCTGGCGCTGGATGCTGTGTATCGTTTTCGTGATATGCCGGATGCGTATTACGGGGACTGGTTACAGGTTGCCAAAGAGGAAGCTTATCATTTTAATCTGCTAAAAACGCGACTACAGGAGATGGGTTATGCTTATGGGGACCTACCAGCACACAATGGGCTGTGGGAATCCTGCGTGGATACGGATCATGATGTGATGGTGCGTATGGCTCTGGTGCCCAGGGTGCTGGAAGCGCGTGGACTGGATGTCACGCCTGCCATGATGCAGCGCTTGCTGGATTGTGGAGATACACCAACGGTCGAGCTACTTGAAATCATCCTGCGTGATGAAGTTGGTCATGTGCGCATTGGCTCGCGCTGGTTTCATTATTGCTGTGAGCAGCGTAAACTGGAACCGCAGGCTACTTTTGTTGAGTTAATTAAACAATATATGAGTGGTGGCTTGCGTGGCCCCTTTAATGAGTCCGCCCGCTTGCAGGCAGGCTTCTCGGAAAAAGAGTTGCAAATGTTGACAAAGTTGTCTCTATGAGCATAAATCACTATGCTATCCAAGTTTAATTTTCACTAGAATTTATTTCATGACCAAAGATTATAAAAAAGTTGATAAAGAAGAGGCATCAGGCGGTTATGGCTGGATGCTTAGTGGTATCGCATTGGGCTTGCTGATCGGTTTAGGTATGTATTTTTATGCAAACTATAAACATCCAGCGGTGGCTACCGAAACAGTCGATGGTGCGATTAACGAGAGCGGCGTACCTTTTGGCGGGAGTACTGAAACGTCAGATATACAGGAGCCTGACCCCATATCAGTAGTGATTGAAAGTGCCAGACAGGAGCAGCAGGACAAGAAGCGTGCTACGTTTAGTTATTATGCGGTGTTGCCGAATCTGGAACTGGATATTAATGTAAAACCTTCAGAAAAGGATAGCAAGATAGAAACCGAGGCAACGGAGAAGGTTGTCCTGAAGCCTGGAAGTTATATTCTGCAAATTGCTTCTTTCAAGTCAGAAGAACAGGCAAGAGGGGCGCAGAGAAAACTGCTCAAAAGAGGTCTGGAAACACATATCGAAAAAAGACTGGTTAAAGGCAGCAACTGGTACCGGGTATTTGCCGGGCCTACAGAGCAATCTGCCAATATTGATGAGTGGCAGGCGCTGGTGATGAAATCAGGCTTTAAGCCATTGATCGTTAATATTAAATAAGTGTCCTCAAGCAAGCAACGACAAGGCCGTGTAATTACTCGTTTTGGTGCGGAACTGCTGGTTGAAATTAGCCCGGAGGAACGCTTGCGCTGTACCGCCAGGCGAAAATTTGACCAGGTTGCCTGTGGTGACTACGTAACTATCGAGCTGGCTGAACATGGCAATGCGCGCCTTATAGAGATTGCACCTCGCAAGAACGCACTGACCCGTCCTGATTATAGCCATCGGCTAAAAACCATTGCCGCCAACATCGATCAGTTGCTGATTATGGTGTCATGGCGTCCAGAACCGTTCTGGGAGTTGCTTGATCGCTACCTTGTTACTGCCTGGCTACTGGATACAAGTGCTGTCATTATTATGAACAAGGACGATCTGGCGAGCCAGTATGCAAGTGAAGAAGCTGTGCAGACCTTGCAGGAATATACGCAGATTAACTACCCCGTCATCAAGACCATTGCCAGTAATACAGCTGATGATGCACCAGGACTAACACATTTACAGCAACTCATTGATGGCAAAACGAATGTTCTGGTCGGTCAGTCAGGTGTTGGCAAGTCATCATTAGCTAACCTGTTGCTGCCTGATAAAGATATTCTGGTTGGGGAAGTCTCCCAGTCAGGAGAAGGTCGGCATACGACAACAACAACAACGCTTTACAGTTTGCCAACTGGTGGAAGTTTGATTGATTCTCCCGGGGTACGTGACTTTGTATTACCGGACGTTAGTGCGCAGCAGCTCAGGGAGGGCTACCAGGAGTTTGCGAAGTTTGGTTCGTATTGCAAGTTTAATAATTGCACTCACGCCCATGAGCCAGGCTGTAAAGTTCGTATGGCAGTGGAGGCTGGGGAGCTTCCGGCACGACGTTATCAAAGGTATCTGAAATTACTCTCAGATATTCGCTGATTTTCTTCTCACTTTCTGTATAATTCCCAGTGACTGAATACAAAAATCTTCATGATAATAGAAGACATAAGGATATTTCTTCTATTCATAGATAATAGAAATATCCTTATTATAATAATCAATCGTTCAGTATCTTGGGGAAATATGAAAAAATTTGTTTGGCTATTACTTATCTTTGTCACTTCCTTGTCTACTGTCCTTATGGCTGAACCAGCGGCTTACAGTGACAAGCAGCGCATGCAATTTCTGTCAGCTTATCAGGACATCAAAAAAGGCAAAAAACCAAAAATATCTCATTTTCGCGACTACCCCTTGTATCCCTATCTTGAATACGAAAAACTTCGGCGTAACCTCAAAGGGGCATCAGAAAAGCAGTTGCTTGATTTTATAGAGCAATATAAAAACACACCGCTTGCAGACAAGATATGGTCATATTGGCTCGGCAGACTGGCAACAAAGCACCGCTGGGAGAAAATAATCAGTGTTTATTCGCCAATGGCTGCTGATACATCTGCTCAATGTCATTTTTTGGAGGCGTTGTTTCATGTGGGCAATAAAGATTCAGCACTGGAAGATGCCAAACAGTTCTGGATGTCTGCTAAATCCAGACCAAAAAGTTGCAATGCTATTTTCAAACAGTTGCGAAAATCAAAAAAATTGCATAAGGATGATTACTGGCAGCGAATCGAACTGGCAATAAACAAGGGAAACAGCAGGCTGGCACGCTCCCTGGTTAAATATTTGCCTGATGACGAAAAGAAGATTGCCGAACAGCTTATTGTCGCTCGCGGCAGCCCAAAACGCGCTATGAAGAGTTCTGCATTGGGTAAAGGCAAGTATTCACGCAAGGTTATTGCCTATGCAATAAAACGTATTGCTCGCAAAAATTACAAAAAAGGCTACAAGCTGTGGCGAGAAGTAAGCAAGAAGTACCCTTTTACTAGTGAAGAAAAGTACAAGGTTGAAGCTTACCTGGCTTCACGCGCAGCACTAAACCACGACTCTGCAGCGATAAAATCATTCAACAAAATTCCTGCTAAATACCGTGATGATGAGGCCAATATCTGGATGGCTCGTATCGCCTTGCGTGAAGGCAAGTGGCGTGACTTGAATAATGCTATAGATGCCATGAGTGAGGAGCTTTCACAACGTGATATCTGGCGTTACTGGAAGGCGCGAGCAAGTAGTCAAGAGGGAGATCGCCAGCAGGCAAAGGAGATATTTAGTGATCTTGCAGGTAATGCCACATTTTACGGGTTTCTGTCTGCTGACAGGTTAGGTGAAGAATATGCAGTCCTGGATCACTATAATGAGGACTGGAGTGATTGTGAAAAAAATGTCCAGGTTGTCACTCCTATTTCCCGTGCGCTGGAATGGTTTGCCCTCGGTAAAGACTCGTTAGCCTACAAGGAATGGTTTTGGGGGCTCAAGCATATGAACAAGGATGGCAAACTCGCAGCAGCGGCACTGGCGCTAAAAATGGAACGTCCTATTCTGGCAGTACGAACGGTTGCAAAGACCAAAGACTGGAATCAGGTCGGGCTACGTTTTCCCTTATTATATAAAAAGCTGATCACCAGCATGAGTAATGAACATAATGTCAACCCTGCCTGGGTTTATGGCATAATGCGGCGCGAAAGTGCCTTTCAGAAAACAGCTGTGTCCAGTGCTCGGGCGGTAGGGCTTATGCAGCTAATGCCAGCGACAGCACGTCATATCGGTAAAAAACTGGGGCTGGGCAGGGTGCGCAAAAGTGATCTGCTAACACCGCACATTAATGTCAAGCTGGGTAGTGCTTATCTTGGAAGCATGCTAAAAGATTTTAATGGTAGCTATGTCAAAGCTACGGCAGGCTATAATGCAGGACCGAATCGCTCAGTGAAATGGACACCAGAGAAAACCATCGATGCGGATCGCTGGGTAGAAAGTATTCCGTTTACCGAAACCAGAAAATATGTGCGTGCGGTAATGGCGTATACTACGATCTATGACCATAAGTTGAAAAAAGGTAAAAGCAGGCGAATATCTGACTGGTTACATCCGGTAGAAGCCAAAAAAGTTAACTGATGGCACACTTCATCCAGCATTCCCCTACATCCTCATTACGGCAGCGAGGTGTTGCACTGATCACTGCAATGGTTATTACCGTGATTGCAGTAACGCTGGCAGCAACCCTGGTGTATCGCCAGCAGGTTTCAATCCATCTGGCTGGTAATCTGGGAGCCATGGAGCAGGCATATCAATATGCCACAGGCATGGAGGCATGGGCAGGGGTGATTCTACGCAATGACTTCCAGGACAATACGATTGACTCCCTGGATGATGACTGGGCAACCTTGCTGCCACCCATTCCGATCCCTGGTGGACATATGAATGGACAGTTATTTGATTTGCAGGCCAGGCTTAATCTGAATGATGTGGTGGAACAGGTGAATCAGAATGGTCAGAAAATACAACGCCCCGATGCGGTACAAACCGCGAGACTGAAAACCCTGTTCAATAAACTACACCTGACAGCAGAACCACTGGTGGATGCACTGGTAGACTGGATAGACGAGGATGAGCAGGAGAGCCTGTCTGGAGCAGAAAGTGCCTATTATAAAATCCTTGAGTCTCCCTATCTTGCAGCAAATGCGCCCCTAGTATCTTTTTCCGAGCTGCGACTGGTCAAAGGATTTAACGAAAAAGTAAAGGATGAAAAGGGAAATGAAGTCAGTATACTCCCCAAAATATCCGAATACGTGACTACCTTACCCGCAAAAAAAATCAAGATTAATGTGAATACAGCGCCGTTTGATGTATTGTACGCGCTTGGTAATATTGATGAAACTCAGGTCAACAACGTACTTGAGGATCGCAAGCAGGAGCCATTTGCTACGGTGACAGATTTTGTACGCTCGTTGGGGTTAGCCAATCCAAATAATTTCCCGATTGACCGCCTCAGTGTCAATAGTGAATATTTTTTGCTACAGGGGTTGGTGCAAATTGGCAAAGTTCGTGTTTTTATAAATAGTGTCTTACACCGTGACAATACCGGCAGGACACGTGTGATACGGCGAGAATTTAGCGAGTCATAAAACGTATGCAATGGTTGATTGTTAAAATATCTTCTCCTGATGCCCAGACATTAGAGTATGCCTTGCTATCCCGGCAGCAACAAAGCGATACCTTTTCACATGCAGGTTGGGATTCGCTAAAGGAACTAAGTAAAGGCAAGCGTATTATCCTGCTGATTCCTACCGAAGAAGTAGCGCTCCATCAGGTAAGTATTCCAGTCAAGAATCATAAGCTGCTGGCAAAAGCCATTCCTTTTGCGCTTGAGGAAAACCTGGCAGAAGATATAGAGAGCCTGCATTTCAGTTATTTTCGTGAGTCATCCGATAAGCCTGTAAATGTTGCAGCGATAAGTGCCAGGCGGCTACAACAGTGGCTGGACGTACTGGAGCAACATGACTTGTTGCCACACATTATCTTGCCAGATGTATTTGCCTTGCCTGCGCAGCCTGATTCAGCAACCCTGATGGCTCACCAGCAACGCACACTTATCCGCAGTGGTCTGTTTTCCGGGTATAGCCTTGATACATCCTTGCTTGATGTGCTGTTGCCAAAAATATTCGAAGATGCGCCCCCACAGACATTATTGCTAGATACGTCTGGGCAAAACTTTGATACGTCGATGCTCCCTGAAGCGACAGACATTAAACAGGGACACAATCTGCACCGCCAATGCGATGCCAGCCTGTTACAGGCGCTGCCCCTTAACTTACTGAGTCAGTTCCAGAGAAAAGGTCAGCAGAGCTGGACAAGCAATCTCTCCCGCTGGAAAAGTGTTGCAGTACTTGCAGCTTTAACTATTGTTCTTTGGACAGCCATAACTGGCTTGCAAAATCGCCAGCTAGCGCAAAAGATCAAGCAACTGGATCAGGAAATTGCCAGTGTGTATTCCGCCACATTCCCGGATGCTCCCGTGGATAACGACTACCGTATATTGCATGCAGGGATGGCGGAGCAACTCAAACTATTAGCACCAGAAACGACAACAGGGAAAACCTCGGCACTGGAAATATTGGCACTTGTTGCCCCTGCCATCAAGAAATTCACCGATATTACATTGTCTGATATGCGTTTTGACAGCACCGGATTAAACCTGATCATAACCGCACCTTCCTTATCTAAGCTGGAAGCTTTCAGAGCCGCGATTGATGTTGGTGGAATTGATGCACAGGTTGTCTCATCAAACAGCTCAGCCAGCAAGGTAGAATCTACCCTGAGAAT
>JALVFC010000306.1 GCA_027030285.1 Thiotrichaceae bacterium
AAACAGCTTTGGATGACAGCACACGCATTGTTTTCTCAGGCGATCTTGGTGCCCCTTTTGCACCCTTGTTACCCGAACCAAAACCACCTGAACGCTGCGATACACTGGTTATTGAAAGTACCTATGGTGACAAACTGCATGAAGAGCGCGAACATCGTAAAGAGCGGCTGAGAAACATCATACAACGGTGTTTCGAAAACCAGGGTGCTGTGCTGATACCGGCATTCAGTCTGGGCAGAACCCAGGAACTGATGTACGAATTTGAACAGGTTATTTATGAAAATGAAGCCGAATGGGGGCATATTGAAGTAATTATTGACTCCCCCCTGGCAAGTAAATTCACACAGGTTTATCGTCAACTAAAACCCTACTGGGATGATGAAGCACAGGAAGTTATCCAGCAAGGACGTTACCCGCTAAACTTTAAACAACTGTATACAATTGAAACACATGAAGATCATGTCAATACCATCAAGTTTTTACAAAAAACAGCCCGCCCAGTGATTGTTTTAGCCGCCAGCGGAATGTGTAACGGGGGACGTATTACTGATTATTTAAAAGCACTGCTGAGTGACAAACGCACCGACATTCTGTTCAGTGGCTACCAGGCAAAAAACAGCATCGGAAGACAAATCCTGAAATATGGCCCAAAACACGGCTGGGTAGAAATAGATAACGAACGCTACACTATTAACGCCAAAGTCCACCAGATAGGCGGCTACTCAGCACATGCAGATCAACAAAATCTATTAGACTTTGTAACAGATATAAAGAAAGCACCCAAAGAAATACGCATAGTGCATGGCGATGAAAACGCAAAAACCGCCCTGAAAGACAAATTAACATCACAACTCCAGCAAACCAAAGTTCACACCCCCTAGCGCACCATGAGCCACAATGCTGATGTAATTTTATCCTCATTGACACAATCCCTTGACTTTTTACAACACCCTACTACGCTATGAAAGCGTCTTTTTTACTAGCATCTGAAGTAACAAAGGCACAAAAAGGGACAAGTTAAAAGGACTATCATGCAAACACGTTACTCACTTCCTCTGGCACTGCTATTAATCTCCTCCTTTACATTATCTTCCTGCAGTCGAATGCCAACTGTGACCAGCACTAGAACGGCTATGGTGAAAATGAAAAACAAGGTTGTTAAATCTGCCCCCCGACTGTTTTCACGAAAAAAACCTCGCTATCCTGCTGCATTGCCACTGCGTAAAGTTAAAGTGCAGAAAAAAACGGTCTGTCCACCACCACGCTACCATCATATTGTTCAGACTCGTCGAACAAAACCCGTTTCCAGACCAGTAACACGCAAGGTGGTTGCTCACAACACCAGACCCGTTCCACGCAACATAGCACCCCAGCCACGCCGTCAAGCCACACCACAAATCAACTATGCCCGGCATACCCCGGCTAATGTTACGGCTCCAACTCACAACGTACCAACACCGGCTCCACCAGCCCCACGCGCACCCAGAATAAATCCACAACAAGCTAACAGCATGCTATTTAATACCGCCAAAAGCGGTAATGCGACCCAGATAACCAACCTGATTAACCAGGGAGCCAATGTAAACGCAGCCAATGGCAATGGTGAAACAGCATTACATGCAGCAGCGTCTACAGGGAACCTGGCTGCTGCTCGTGCATTATTACAACATGGTGCAAACCCCAATGCGTTAACAATTCGTGGCTGGACACCCTTGCACACGGCGGCACGCTTCGGACGCGGCAATGTAGCTGCCCTGCTTCTAAGCCATGGTGCCCGGCGCAACAGCGTAAATGCCGATGGTAGAACACCAATGCAGCTTGCGCGGCAAGCAAATCAGCAGGGAATGGTGGCGATGTTACAACGGTAACGGAGAACCTACTTCAACATCCGCATAATATTCAAGCGCCTGGACTTCGGTAATAACAACCGAATACGCTTGTCAGCACGATGAAAAACCTCAGTATATTGCAACTGCTCCACATCGTATTCCTGCACATAATCAATTTGTAGCAGCATATCTACAAAATTGGCTATCAGTTTTTTATCAGAATAATCAGGAGCATTTAGCTCATACATCAAAGCCACCCGCTGCGCTAATAAAGTACATTGCTCCACCAGTTGCTGCTTGCTCATACCCTTTGAATGACGACGGGAAAGTAATGCCAGCGTCAGGTAATAAACCTCATAAACAGGTGAAATCACCTTGGCTAACAACTTCAGCGGGGAAAACTCAATATCTCTGGTAGTGCGCCTTGAATAGGCATCCTGTTTTTCATGCCGAACCAGCAACCGCTGTTCTACCATCATGTCTAGCAAGTCACTGACCACCGCAGGTATCTCACTCTTATTCCAGATCAGAAACAGCTCTTTTTTAATAAAGGGATAGGCGAGTTCAACCAGCGCGATAATGTCTTGTTTTTTTAAGGTATGCACATTAAAAAAGCAACAGGCAATGGTCGCCGGTAATGCCATCAGGTGGAGGATATTATTACGATAATAAGTCATGGAGCGCGCCTGTTTGACATCCA
>JALVFC010000307.1 GCA_027030285.1 Thiotrichaceae bacterium
AAGCTGTTTAAGGTACGCCAGTGTGAAGACAGTTATTACGCCAACCGTTCCCGACCTTGCCTGCAATTCCAGATCAAACGCTGTACTGCACCCTGCACAGGTGAAATCAGCGAACAGGAATATGCCTTGCATGTTGAACAGACGATCAAGTTTTTGCAGGGTAAAAGCCAGCAGGTGATGGATGAACTGGTTGCCGCTATGGACAAGCATGCCAGCAGGCTGGAATTTGAGGCAGCGGCAGAAATCCGGGATCAAATCGAGCGCATGCGGCAAATCTCGCAGCAGCAATCCATCAGTGGCGGGCAGGGTGATGTGGATGTCATTGCGTTACAGTTTGCCTCAGAAACTGCCAGTGTTCAGGTGCATACTATTCGTCACGGTAACCATCTGGGCAACAAGAATTTCTTCCCGAAAATTCCTGCTACGGTGAGTGATGAAGCCGTCATACTGGCGGGTTTTTTGGCGCAGTATTATTTGCACCGGCAAATTCCTCCTAAACTTATATTAAGTCATGAACCTGAGAATGCTGATATTTTGTCAAAAATGTTAAGCCACAGCGCAAAGTACAAGGTATCACTCAGCTGGAATGTGCGTGGTGACAAGTTGCGCTGGCTACAAATGGCACAACGTAATGCCTTTCATGCGCTAAATACGCACCTGGCTTCCCGCGGCAGTATTGAAAAACGTCTGTATACCTTGCAGGAAGAGTTGCAACTAAACTATATTCCAGGGCGTATTGAGTGCTTCGATATTAGTCATACACAAGGCGAGGCAACCGTGGCTTCCTGTGTGGTTTTTGGACGAGAAGGGGCGATTAAGTCTGAATATCGGCGCTTCAATATTAAGGATATACAGCCTGGTGACGATTATGCTGCCATGCGTCAGGTATTGCAGCGACGTTTCAGGAAAATTGTTGAAAGCGATGGTAAACTCCCCGACATATTGCTGATTGACGGCGGCAAAGGACAGGTGGCTCAGGCGTTAAAAGTGCTACAGGACTTGCAGCTGAATACGATTGATATTATTGGTGTCGTAAAAGGTGAAGGCAGGCGTGCCGATCAGGACAATCTGATTATTGGCAAGCGGCGTATTGTATTACCCGCTCATTCCAGTGCCATGCATCTGGTACAGCAGATAAGAGATGAAGCGCACAGGTTTGCCATAACGGGGCATCGACAACGCCGTCAAAAGGCACGTACCAGCTCGGTTCTGGAAAATATCCCGGGTCTTGGTCCAAAACGCAGACAAAACCTGTTAAAACAGTTTGGTGGTATCCGTGCGATCTCACGCGCCAGTACGGAAGAGCTTGCAAAAGTGCATGGTATCAGTCGTCAACTGGCAGAAAAGGTCTATGAGCAATTTAATAATGACTAAGTACAGCACAACAAGAGTCGTAATTTACAATAATGAATATTAATCTACCTACCTGGTTGACATTACTAAGAATAGCCATGATTCCATTAATGGTTGTGTTGCACTATCTGGATTACCCATTGGCAGCATCCACCACCTTTGGTCTGGCAGGCGTGACTGACTGGGCTGATGGCTACTATGCGCGTAAGCTCAACCTGGAATCCCGGCTGGGTGCATTTCTTGACCCAGTTGCTGACAAACTGATGGTTGTGGTTGCTCTGATGCTGATCGTAGAACGCGAAGGCAATATCTGGATTACGCTGGCTGCTATTGCCATTATCGGCCGTGAAGTGATTATTTCTGCGCTGCGTGAATGGATGGCCGAAGTAGGGCAGCGTGGTAAAGTTGCTGTGGCTTTTATCGGTAAGCTGAAAACTACTGCTCAGATATTTGCGCTGATCTTTCTGCTCTATAACCAGAACTTGTTCACTGTCATACCGATACGTGAGATGGGTTTAATACTGTTGGCAGTAGCCACTGCACTGACCCTGATCTCCATGGTGCAATACCTGATGAGCGCTTTCCGGCAAACAGAATAGAGCCTTATCCATGTATAGAGGCAGGTTCGCTCCCTCCCCAACAGGGCCGTTACATCTGGGATCTCTGGTAGCTGCTGTGGGCAGTTATTTACGTGCTAGACAACATCAGGGGCAATGGTTACTTCGCATGGAAGACCTTGATCCACTACGCGAGGTAGCAGGTGCTGCGGATAATATTCTGCACACCCTGGAAGCACATGGCCTTTTCTGGGACGGGGAGGCTGTCTATCAAAGCCAGCGACATGAATACTACCAGGATGCCCTGCAAACCCTGATCAATAAAAAGCTTGCCTATGCCTGTCGCTGCACACGAAAAGCACTAAAACAGACCGCAAAAACAGGGGAGTTTGGCATTATCTATCCTGGAACATGTCGCTCCCTTAACCATCCTTTCACTGGTCGCCACGCTATGCGGCTAAAAACGCATAATCATTTATTATGCTTCAATGATGGACGTTTGGGAGAACACTGCCAAAGGCTGGAATCTGAAGTTGGTGACTTCATTATAAAGAGATCAGATGGTTATTTTGCCTACCAGCTTGCTGTGGTAGTAGATGATTATTTGCAGGGGATAAC
>JALVFC010000308.1 GCA_027030285.1 Thiotrichaceae bacterium
TATTTACAAGTGTATAAGTATTTTTAAATGAAGTTGGTTTTCATTTTAGGTTCCTTTTAAAAGTTCCAGGGTATTATACCTGTTAATTCATAGAGATACTGCTTAAGTTAATGACATTGGGAAGAAGCCGGATATACGGAAGCAAATCTATCCCTGTCAAAATGAAATTATTGTTTGCAAAAATGGAGGAGACCATATACGGATAAGGAATGCCATACGACAAGATGTCGAATCAAGTGTTGCGCGCCGGATATTTTAACGCCCTGCCTTAAGCACTATCCAGCAGGGTAATCCAGTGCACAACAGGCAGTTCTGTCGCTTCCTGCAAATGTGTCTGACAGCCAATATTGGCAGTCACAATCATTTCAGGCTGGTGCTTTTGCAGGTTTTCCAGCTTGTTCTGGCGTAATTGTTGCGCCAGGTCTGCTTGCAGAATGGAGTAGGTACCAGCTGAACCGCAGCACAGGTATTGATCTGCCACGGGTACTAGCGTGTACCCGGCACGAGTCAGTATGGTTTCGACGTGTCCAGTGATCTTTTGTGCATGCTGCAAGGTACAGGGGGGATGCCAGGCAAGTTTTTTTGCTGTATCCACATTCGTTGTTTTCAGTTGTTCGCTATCCTCATCCATAATAATTTCAGAAATGTCTTTGCAAAGCTCTGAAATTCGCCTGGCTTTCTCTGCATAATCAACATCATGCTGGAGATAGTGATGATACTCCTTTAACACTGCACCGCAGCCGCTGGCAGTGCTGATAATCGCTTCTGCTCCCCTTTCTATTTCTGGCCACCAGGCATCAATGTTTTGCCGCATAAAGCGTTGTGCTTCTTCTTCAGCATTCAGGTGCTGACTGACAGCGCCACAACAGGTTGCCTGGGGAATGTTTTTAAGGTGGATACCCAAGCGATCCAGTAAATTGGCTGTGGCAGCATTAATATCCGGGCTCAGACTGGGCTGTACACAACCGTCGAGAATCAGCATAAAGCGGTTGTGCTTGTTTTGCGGCCATTGCTTGTACCTGCGTTTTTGGGGAATCTTTTGTTTCACTGTACCAGGTAGTGCCGGTTTGATGAGGCGAGCAGTACCTAGCAGGGTGCTGAAGCGTTTGGGGTAGGGTAGTGTTTTGCGTAACAGTTTGCGTAAAGCCAGCTCTTTGGGGGGACGCTTGATTTGAGTTTCAGCAATCTGCCGACCAATTTCCAAAAGCTTTGCATACTGTACCCCTGATGGACAGGTTGTTTCACAGCTGCGACAAGTCAGGCAGCGATCCAGATGTGTGAGTGTTTTTGCGGCGCTTTGTTTGCCTTCCAGCATTTGTTTAATCAGGTAAATGCGTCCACGGGGTCCATCATTTTCGTCACCGAGTAGCTGGTAGGTGGGGCAGGTGGCATTGCAAAAACCACAGTGTACACAGCTTCGCAAAATAGATTCTGCTGCCTTGCCTGCCGGGGTATTCTGGATGTCGGGGCTGAGATGAGTCTGCATGGTTTACAAGCCCTTATACATGCGGTTGGGGTTAAAAATGCCTTGGGGATCAAGCTTGTTTTTCAGGTTCTTATGGAGTTTCATTAAAGCGGGTTCTGGTATTTGGAAAGTTTGGCTTTCCGGTACATTGCCACGAAACAGGGTAGCGTGCCCACCCTTTTTTCTGGCAATACTGTGGATAATATTGGCTGGTGTATTGCTGCTGATCCAGCGAATGGCACCGCCCCATTCAGTCAGGCTGTCGTTGTTTAAGCGGGCGCTGATGGGAGCTGCCGGTGCTACTGAAAGTCGCCATAGGGGTTTGTCATTCTGCTGGAAAAAGGAGTGTGTCTGGTTGCGTATGCTTTCCCAGAATGTTGCGCCAGCCTCGACTGGCTCAATGTAAGTATGCGCTATTAGCCGGCGAAGTGTTTTGATACTGTGCTGTATATTGGTGCTGGAGCCGGAGAGCCGAATAAACAGTTTATTATGCAGATGGCAACTTGCACTGACAGGCAAACCTGACTGACGCAGCAGCGTAAAATAATCAATGGTCTGCTCGTGGCTACAGGAAAGTGCCAGTGTCATCTCGCCGACAGGTCTGGGAATTACTTTTAATGAAACTTCCAGAATAACTCCCAGCGTACCGAGTGAACCTGTCATCAGACGGCTGATATCATAGCCGGCGACATTTTTCATAACCTGCCCGCCTACCTGAATTATTTCTCCCTGGCCTGTAATGATTTTCATCCCCAATATGGCGTCGCGGATAGCGCCGCTATACGGGCGTCGTGGACCAGACAAGCCAGCAGCAACGGCTCCACCGATGGTTGCCTGCGGGGTGAACACGGGTGGTTCAAAAGGCAATATTTGCTGTTGTCTGGCAAGCTCATTTTCCAGCTCAGTAATGCGTGTGCCACAGCGCACGGTGATACAGAGTTCTGACGGGGTGTAGTCAACAATGCCGGTATGTGCGGTGGTATCCAGTATATTGGTCGCATCGACAGGGTTGCCGTAAAAGGCTTTGCTGTTTCCTCCCTGAATGTTGAGCGGGGTATT
>JALVFC010000309.1 GCA_027030285.1 Thiotrichaceae bacterium
AAAGATTCAGAAAACAGCTTCCCCTGGCACTCACACTGCAAAGTAAAACTGCTGATTGATGGTCAGCAGTTTTATCCTGCTATTTTTAATGCTATTGCACAGGCACAGCGGTATATTTTTATTGAAATGTATCTGGTTGAGTCCGGAAAAGTAGCTGATGCTTTTATTGCACACTTAACAGCCAAATCCAGAAAGGGAGTTATCGTCAAGCTCATTTTCGATGACTTTGGCTCACACAGGCTAAAAGCCGCTGACCGTCATAAACTTGCCCAGGCAGGCATTGAACTCTGTTTTTACAACCCGGTTCGCCTGTCTCGCTGGAAACGCAATCTGCAACGCACTCACCGAAAAATTATTGTCATTGATGGACAATATGCCTTTACCGGGGGAGCAGGTATTAGTGACAGTTTTGTCGGCGTGCAGGCATGGCGTGAAACGATGTTGCAGATACAAGGTTCGGTGGTTATGGACTGGCAACAGCTTTTTGTTGATAATTTTTTACAGCTCTCATCTAGCTCACTATCATTTATTACCAATATCGCTCAGACGGATGACCCGACAGCTACCAGTTCAACGAGCCGGGCGCGGGTTGTCTACTCCAACGGCGGCACCAGAATCGCCTTAAAACGTTCGCTGATAAAACACATCAAAAACAGTCAGCATACAGTCTGGCTTTCAACAGCTTACTTCATTCCTACTCGCAAAATCCGTCGCGCACTACAACGAGCAGCTCGTCAGGGCAAGGATGTGCGCCTGTTGTTGCCCGGCGAGATAACTGATCACCCGGCAATTGTGAGTGCCAGCCGCCGATACTATGCACGCCTGTTACGTCATGATGTACGAATTTTCGAATACGAAAAGCGCTTTATGCATGCCAAGGTGATACTGGTTGATAACTGGAGCAGTATCGGCTCAAGCAATATGGATCGCTGGAATTTGCTGTGGAATCTCGAAGCCAATCAGGAAATTATCGACCCTGAGTTCTCTGCAGATGTTAAAAAAATGCTACTGAATGACTTCGCACACAGTAAGGAAATTACCTATTCCGCCTGGAGACAGCGCTCCAGCTGGCAGCGCCTTAAAGAGCGTTTTTGGGGGAGTATTGATCTCTGGCTGACGCAATGGCGCAAGGATGAGTAGACTCCTCTGAACAACTTAGTATCCAAGCAGCCGAATGTAGGAGCCCCCAGGGCTTCGGCAGCAGGGATGCCACGGTTACAGCGTCCCGTATAATCAATACCTTGCCGTCTTGATATGCCGTTACACTGAGTAGCCGCTAAAAAATTAACAGCCTGAGATTCGCGAACAGCATTCGCCTGCCGTTTCAGAGAGGTGATGACTAATTCAGATTTACATTTTTCCCTACTGGATTAATAATCATCTGACGCTAAAACAAACGGAGTAAAAAAATGAGCAACTTCCTGAGCGCCATGCAGTTTCGCCATGCCTGTAAAGAGTTTGATCCCACGCGACAAATCTCTGAGCAGGATTTTTCCTCTATACTTGAGTTTGGCAGGTTGTCTCCATCTTCTTTCGGCATGGAGCACTGGCAGTTTGTTGTCGTTGAAACGCCTGAAACACGACAAGCTCTCAAGGAAGCCTGCTGGGGACAACCGCAGATTACTGACAGTAGTCATGTGGTTATTATTTTGGCAAAGAAGGCGGCTGTTGAGCCGGGCAGTGATTATGTTAAAGCACTTTTCAAACGCCGCAATATGCCACAGGAAGCCTATGACCTTTACCTTGAAAAGTATGCTGCCTATTTTAAAACTGAAATTGAACCTTATATGAATACCTTCGCCTGGAGTTCCAGGCAATGTTATATCGCACTGGCTAATATGATGACTGGTGCTGCCTCATTAGGTATCGACTCCTGTCCGATTGAGGGCTTCTCACGTCAGGCGGTCGATGCGTTACTTGAATTAGACACACGTGAATTGCAAACTGCTGTGATTGTTACGTTTGGCTACCGTGCAGGGGAACAAACACCCTGTTTCCGTCAGCAGCTACAGCAAATTGTCAAAACTATCTAGACTACCAAGCTCGCATGAAGAAAAAAATAATGAACTGGCTCGGTCTGGCAGACAGCCAGGAGACAGCACAAACTCCTTCCATTGAGCATGCCGCTGCTGTCCTGATGGTAGAGATTATGCGTGCCGATGATCACTGGCATGATCTGGAGCAAGATACAATTATTGAGCTGTTAGGGAACACCTTGCTTTTTCAAAAGAGGAGGCACAAGCACTTTTCAATGAAGCCCGGCAAAGTGTGGAACACGCCAATGATCTTTACTACTTTACCCGCGTTGTTAATCAGCATTTTTCCATAACCCAAAAAGAAGCTCTAATTAAAAATCTGTGGAAAGTAGCTTATGCTGACAATATTAACCCGGCATATTAATATCGCTCACATCATGCTATACTGTCTCTCATGAAAAATGTAGATTTACGAAGTTTAAGCCCCGATGCCCGTGCCTCATTAAAGCGAGTAGTAATCAGGCTATATAAAAAGGGAAATAGCA
>JALVFC010000310.1 GCA_027030285.1 Thiotrichaceae bacterium
GGCTGTTGCCAAGAGAACTGGAATCACGTACCGGCTTTCAACGGACTCCAGGATTACTACCAGTGATAAGTATATTGACTCGGATCGCACCTCCACACTTCGCCCTAACAGGAGTGGCAGAGAAGTAGTGCGTTTCTATGCACCTAGCACGCCAGGTACATACTGGGTTGGTGTTTGTATTAACCCTGTAGCTGGAGAGTCGAATACTGCTGATAACTGTTCTGCTGGCAGAAAACTTGTTGTAACAGGAAGTGGCTCAGGGTCATCTGGTAGTAGCTCTGGATCATCCAGCAGTGCTTCTTGTTCAGCGGTATCAACCTATAAAAGTCTCTATCAAATAAACTATCGTCTCTACAAGGCGTATAAGAAGAAGTATCGTCAGACTCATCGTTCTTCATATAGACGTCTGTATAAAAAGTACTACCGCGATTATCGCAAATACAAAAGCTTGTATCGCAAATATCGCCGTAGTTGCCGTTGATATGAGAAATAACTGAAACGGAGCAAATGGGAATGCCTGGTTAAGGCATTCCCATTCAGCTTTTTTCGATTTTTCCGAGGTTCCAAATGAATAAAAGTAATGCTGCTGTTCCTTATTTTCATGCCTGGTGTGATACGGATGACTCGAAGCGGGAGCAATGGCATGTCGTGTGGGGGTTGCGCCTGATGTTTTGTACAGTAAACAGGGGAAAGGATCGGTCACATGCGGAGGCAGATATCTGGTTATCGCATGTGGATATTTTGCGTTCTTTTCAGGGAATGGTTAAGAATAAATCGTTGGCTTTACGCTACCATTGGTTGCCAGGTGATGCTAAACAGTCTGGTAAACTGAGGGTGAGTTTGTTTGGCAAGGTTAGTGGTATTGACAAGGATGTTGTTAATGCTGATGCATTGGCATTTTGTAATGAGGTGTATGAGTTACTGACTGGCTCCTTACCTGATCTTGGATGGTCGGTTATATCGGATGCCGCTGTTTTCAAGCAATATTGGAACGCTATGCCGTGGAACAAGGCGCATGTGGCAGAGATACACCGCAAGATTCTTCAGGAAGACTTTTTTCATTCTCCACCTGTACGTCCTTCATTGATTCGTGATGGTAAAACGGGTGAGGATACAACGGAGAAAAAGTTGTCTATTCATTGTGTGCATCCGTTTCGTCCGCAACGGCGTTCGTTGTCTCGCTTATTGCGTGTGCTTACTTTGTCTCGTCAGGCATTGGTCTGGCAGGTAAACCTGAAACCCTCATCTCTCAAAGAAAAAGACAGGAAGGTTTTGCGTCAAGCGGTGCAGGATTGTGAGCATGCTATTGTAAAAGCAGGTAGTAATAAGGCAGGGGATAAGTCTCTGTCATCTGAAAAGTTACAGTTAGTCGCTAATACTAATCGACAACAGTTGTTACAACTGGAACAGGGTGCTTTGCGTGTAAATGTGTTGATTGCCTCACCAAAGCCTATTTCCGATTTGTTATTGAATACTTTTGGCGTTGAAATCAGTGAACCGGTGACTGTATCTGATACTGCCAGCCTTGCAGGTGGATTTTCTATCCATCAGGTGGTGCGAAAAGATTTACGTTGTCTGGCCAGAAGATGTGTATCCAGGATGGAGTTTCACCGGTTAGTGGATATCACTGATACTGCTTTGGTGGGGGTTAATTATCAGCTCATGGATGCACACGAGGCTTCTGGCGCTTTTCGTTTCCCTTATACGTTTTCTGGAGATCTGCAGGGCATCCATCTGCTGACTGCCAGAAAGTGTCCGTTTGTTGAACCTGATGGGTTTAAGCAGGTGAAGGGGGCGACACTTTTGGGTGTCAATAATCATCATGGGCATAGCAAAATAGTTTCAATTCCGTTGCAAGACAGGTTGCTACATACCTATGTAATGGGACAGACGGGGACGGGGAAAACAACATTGCTAAAGAATATGATCTTCCATGATATGCAGGAAGGTCATGGTGTAGCGATGATTGATCCACATGGAGATTTGTTTGAGGATCTACTGTGTTCTATTCCTGAGCACAGACGTAAAGATGTGGTGGTTTTTGATCCGATTGATCAGACTCATCCCGTGGGGATGAATTTGTTGGACTGTCCTGACCCGGAACAGCGGTATTTCGTTGTACGCGAAATGAAGTCCATTATGCATCGCCTGTTAAAGGATCAGTATAACAGCAATGCTTCGGAGTTTGCCGGACCAATTTTTTACCAGCACATGCAAATGAATTTGTTGCTTGCCATGTCAAATCCTGAAGACCCTGGTACTTTGCTGGAGTTTTATCAGATTTTTCAGTCTAATGATTATTGGAAGCGCTGGAAGAAAGATCATTATGATGATCCGCAACTCGAACGATGGGTTAAGGGAACCTTGTCATCCATGAGATATTTGGATCGTAATTCGGATTATCAGTCTTATGGGGAGTATCTGAGCTGTAAATTTGATGATTTTGTATTTGACCCTAAGCTAAGGCGCATCTTTGGGCAAAAGAAGTCGCTGGATTTTCAGAAGATTATGAATGAAAACA
>JALVFC010000311.1 GCA_027030285.1 Thiotrichaceae bacterium
GCTCGAACAGAAAGCCAATTTAAAATTATTGAATGATAAGGTGAATTTACTCAAACAAAAGCAACAGCTTGCACAAAGAAAAAACCAGTCTGACAAGGATAGAACATTGGTACAAACTAAAGAAGAAGATCTATCAGAGCAGAACAGTCTATTAGAACATACCGTGAATCGTCTAGATGAGGAACGTTATATGTTGGATCAGCTCGAAGTTGAGCAAACCTTTACACAGGAAACCCTGACGCAGGCAACACAGCAAAGCTACAGCCTCACCGACAGCGACAGAAAAAACAGGCTGAATATTCTGCGCAGAAATATAGCCTTGTTAAAACGCAACACTAAAAAGCTGGATAAAAATAATGATGCCTTGCTAAAAGTAAATGCCGTGCTAATGGCAATGTGTCACTGTCAAAAATAAAAGTCCACTGCATATTCAGGATGCTTTTATTAACTCTTCAGGGATTAGGCATGAAACTCTTAAAATATAGCTGGATAACCCACATTGTCATATCAATGAGCCTGACTTTCAGTGGATGTACCAGCAGCTTACCACCCGACAATCCATCAAGCTACCGTGAACGGATAGCCACAAAAAAAGCCATCCTGGAGACATTGAAGCAGAGTCAACAAAGTAAACAACAAGCGTTAGCTGAAGTCCGTCAAAAATACAGCTTGAGGAAAAAGGAGCAAGACAAAAAAGATGCGGCAACAGAAGAAAAAATTCGCCTTCTGAAAAAACAATATCAGCAAAGCCTCTCTGCAAACAAGCGGCTAAAACAGGAAAACAGCGAACTGTTACAGGCGTTATTAAGAAACAAACAGGAGCAACGGAAACTTAAAAGTGACATCGCTTATCTCAAAAAGCTCCAAAAACAATCAGCTAACCATTCATCCAAAGCAAAAAAATACAAGCAGGAGATCCGCGCACTGGAAGAGAAAAGAGATGCCCTGAGAAAACAGTTAAAAGTAATGATTGAGGCATATTGACCAGAACCCTGATCATACTAGTAACTGCCCAATGCCGCTCAATTAAGCCACCCCACCTAAAGAAACCTCTTGATAATCGACAGTTCTGATTGAATATTAAGATAAACTCCATAAACTTCCAGCGCTTCAGTCACACTCCTTGACCAAATGTCAGCCTCACAGCCCCAAGCTATCCTATTATTTATTCTACAGTGTTTGAAGTCACGGGTTCAGGGGAGCATGGGATGACCATGAAACAGTCAGTTATGCCTGCCATGCTAACTCTGAATGAAAAATCATAAGACAGGATTATCTATGCTACCTGATGGAACGGCTAGAGCTGCCGAATCAAGTCAGCTCTTAGGCTTAAAAGCCACAATAGCATTGCACCCCCCTGACATGATAATATTATCACGATCACTTTCCACACACCCCAATTGATAGCATTATGGAAAAATTAGCAGAATTTAAGCGAATCCTGTTCGAGTTTATTAATCTACTTGCCGACACACCTTACCTCTTGCTCACACTGGGTGGCATTGTTTTAATTACGATTATTTATAAGCTGGGTTATATCGCTGGTGAAAAGAAAGCCAAGAAGTAAATCACTTCCTTTTTACCAGGCAGACTGCCCATGAGAGTCGCTTGACAACTTAATCACAGGCTCCTGATAATTGATTCCACGTAACTACTCAGGGTAATTGAATGTAAGGCGGTGAGTTATTGATTATTAGGGCTTCGGCAGCAGGGATGCTGCCGCAGAGCTTACAGGGATGTATTTACAGCGTCCCTAATAATCAATAACTTACCGCCTGTGATATTTATTACCCTGAGTAGTTACGATTCCACAACAGTTTGTCGGGATTATGCACACCTTAAGAAAGTAAGAGAACTACTGTTCACGAGCATTGTCTTATAAATACGTCTGGAGGAAATCCCCAAAAGAGTGTTTAGGAGCCAGCTATGAAAGGAATATTTGTTACTACGTTAAGTTTTCTACTTCTAACAGCGTGCTCAAGTACTTCCACGTCCCGACCAGACCTACCTGTAGTCAGCATAGAACAAGCTAAAACTCAGCCTGACAAATACAAAGGAACCAAAATCTATTGGGGTGGAACCATTCTCAATGTGCATAATTTCAAGGACTATTCACAGATTGAAGTACTCAAAAGCCCCCTATCCGGCTCAGAACCCGACGACCAGAAGAGTGGACAAGGACGGTTTATAATAAAAGTCTCAGGTTTTATTGACCCTGCGGAATATAAGAGCCCCAGCAGGGTTACTGTCACCGGAACACTGCAAGGGATACAAAAAGGAAAAGTAGGTAGCTACCCTTATACCTACCCCTATGTCATTGCTGAAAAAATTCAATTTTTCCGCGGTAACAAAGCCAAACCAATCCAGGATCCCTATTGGTGGGATCATCCTTACTACCGCCCCTTTCCATACTATTACTACGGCGGACACCATGGACACGGATATTACTGGTAGTGCTTTTTCCCGTATTGCATGCGGGCTACAGTTGCCTGGTTTCTCAATGTAATACGGTGATATTTA
>JALVFC010000312.1 GCA_027030285.1 Thiotrichaceae bacterium
TTTTATATAACTTTTGCTTCCAAAACTTAGAGGTAGTTTTGCATCCAGATAGCTGTAATTATCGAGTTGTCCATTGTTATCCAGTGTTTCAATGTATTGACCTCGAATAGAAGCACCTCCTAGCCTGGTCTTGCCTGATACATACGCCAATCCACCCGTTCCCCAACTATCATTTTGTGGGTCAAAGCCACTGAGTTTTGAAGTGAAGCCTGAATACCTGGCGACATATCCCAGCTCCAGTGTTGTGTCTTGCAGGCTTTTATTGCGAAATACAGCTGCCTCATAGGTAGAAGGCAACATGCGCAAATCGTGATCATTCATCAATGAACCTGTTAGGCGTTGGCGCCCTATGACAACCTGGTTAACACCTGTATCGTAGCTTATGTATGCCTCTCCCAAAAAAGCAATATCATCACCATTGGATTGGAGGATTGAAGTGCCACCACCTTTATCCCGGTCGATAATATTAAGTAGACTATGACTTCCATAGTAGCCAAAGCCTAGGTTAAAGTTACCGAGCTTGCCGCTTTCATATTTAATAATCCCGCCGATGGTAAGTGCTTCCGCATCAGGCTTGCCTGGTTTATCAAAACTGCGATTAAAGTAGAAAGTACGGGTGTTGATTGACGTTTTACCGTTCATAAGCGCTTCAGAAATGCTACGGTTGGCATCATTCGCCTGTGCAATATGAGCGGATATGGAGGCAAGTATTGATAATGAAAGTATTGAGTATTTCATATGAAGATCCTCCTTATTGATTGCGTACTTTTTCGATAGTGTCAGCAATTTCCTTTTCGAAGCTTTCGTCCAGTTCTAATGCCTCATCCGTATCCAGTATTCCTGCATCAGGGTCATTGTAGACACCAATATCCATCTTGCCTTCACTCTTGGCAACAATTGTTGAAACAGTGGCATCACCTGATACATTAACTGCTGTTCTGATCATATCCATTAAACGGTCTACACCTAATATCAGCCCGATACCTTCCACTGGCAAGCCTACTTGTGTAAACACCATAGACAACATTATCAAACCAACACCTGGAACACCTGCAGTACCAATAGAAGCAAGTACAGACATCAAGATAACGGTTAAATATCCCGATATACCCAGTTCAACATTGTAGACATTGGCGATAAATACCGTGGCGACACCTTGCATGATGGCTGTTCCATCCATATTGATGGTGGCACCGAATGGTACGGTAAAGGAGGCAACAGAGTTATTTACACCAAATCGTTCAGTTACTGTCCGCATGGTTACAGGGATGGTCGCGTTTGAACTGGCGGTACTAAAAGCAAAGACCTGCACATTTCGGATTTTCTTCAGGAACATCGCTGGGCTTAATCCAGAGAAGACTTTGAGAATAATCATTAATGTGATGAAAAGGTGGAACATTAAGGAACCCACTAAAACACCAACATAACCGGCAAGTGATTGCAATAAGTCTAGCCCTAATGTTGCAACAGCTTTTGCGATTAACGCAAATACTGCATAAGGCGCTACTGACATCACGATAGTAACCATTTTCATCATGATCTCATTAGCAACTTCCGCTCCCGCTATGATGCCTTTTGCCTTCTTGCCAACCATTAGTATGCTAATGCCGAGCAGAATAGAGAAGAATATGATAGGCAACATATCTCCATTAGCCATAGCGTTGATGGGGTTTGTTGGAATAATATCAATCAATACCTGCGTAAGAGGAGGAGACTCCTTACCAACAAATTCCGCATTTGTTGCAACATTCATACCCTTGCCAATGCCGAAAGCCACAGCGATAACAATAGCAGTAGCAATAGCGATTGCTGTCGTCAGCATATAGAGGGCAAATGATTTACCTCCAACTCTTCCGAGCATTCGAATATCACCGATACCACATACGCCACAGATAAGGGAAAAGAAAACTAGAGGAACTACTAACATCTTTAATGAATTGACAAACATTTTGCCGACAACATGGAATAATCCATTAACGATGTATTCATTAATAAAAGAGCCAGGGGCATTCAAGCCAGTCAGGTTTATCACCAGACCAACGATGATACCCAAGACCATTCCCAAGAGGACTTTGACCGTCAGACTCATTTTTTTATCACTACTCATAAATTACTCCTGTATTGACTAGTTATTACCCATAATAATCTAAAGAAAATACTCTCCAGGAGCTTTGTCCGGGAATATGAGACGTAGCGAGGGAAAGCTGATTTGAGCTAAATTTTCATCAATTTGAGGCGAATAGTTATTCTATTTGACGAGAATTGAGGGAAAATCTAGCCAAATTCAGCTTTTCCGCAGTAGGTTCACTATTCCTGGACAAACTCCTTGCCACCCATATGGTCAAGACAAAGCCGGATTGATTTTCTGCTGGTAAATAATTGCGCTATTTATCAACAATATATGACTGATATTTATTGGGTAGCTTCAAAAAGTATAGTACAAGAAATTAAGGAAACCTTGATAAAGTGCACCTATAGTTAAAAAAATGGTTGAAATTTTTAAAAAATGTTTTGCAACC
>JALVFC010000313.1 GCA_027030285.1 Thiotrichaceae bacterium
TTATGCACAATCAGGCGGGGTTACAGCAGTAATCAACGCTTCAGCCTGTGGCGTTATCGAAACCGCCCGTAAACACCCGGACAAAATCGGCACAGTCTATGCAGGTCAAAATGGCATCATCGGTGCCTTGATGGAAAACCTCATTGACACCAGCACCTTGTCTGATGAAGATATCGCAGCTCTGCGCCACACACCTTCCGGTGCCTTTGGCTCATGTCGTTATAAAATGAAAAGCCTGGAAGAAAACAAGGCCGAATATGATCGTCTGATTGAAGTATTCAAGGCACACAATATTGGCTATTTCTTCTATAACGGCGGTGGCGACTCAGCGGACACCTGCCTTAAAGTCTCACAGCTCTCCGAAAAGACTGGCTTCCCTATTCAGGCAATTCATGTACCTAAAACAGTAGACAACGATCTGCCAATTACAGATAACTGCCCTGGCTTTGGGTCTGTTGCTAAATACATTGCTGTGTCCACGCGCGAAGCAAGCTATGACGTAGCTTCTATGGCCGCCACCTCTACCAAGATTTTTGTACTCGAAGTCATGGGTCGTCATGCTGGCTGGATCGCGGCTGCGGGCGCACTGGCTGCTGATGAAGATAACGATATTCCCGTTGTAATCCTGTTCCCTGAAGTTGACTTTGACCAGGAGAAATTCCTAGCACTAGTCGATGAAAAAGTAAAAAGCCATGGCTATTGCACCGTCGTTGTATCAGAAGGCACTAAGTGGCCTGATGGCAGATTCCTTGCAGAGCAAGGTACTCGTGATGACTTTGGTCATGCACAACTAGGTGGTGCCGCACCCGTTGTTGCCAACCTGATTAAGGATGCACTGGGTTACAAATACCACTGGGCTGTTGCCGATTACCTACAACGTGCTGCACGCCACCTAGCTTCCAGGTCAGATGTTGAGCAAGCCTATGCCCTGGGCGAAGCGGCTGTAAATATGGCTCTGGATGGTAAAAACTCTGTCATGCCAGCTGTTATACGCACGTCTAACGACCCTTATACCTGGGAAATTGGCTCCGGTGACCTGAAAGATATCGCCAATGTTGAGAAAATGATGCCAATGGAATTTATCAGTGAAGATGGCTTCGGCATTACCGATGCATGTCGTGAATATCTATTGCCATTGATTGAGGGGGAAGATTACCCTCCATACAAAAATGGCATGCCTGATTATGTCATGCTGGAAAAAGTACTGACTGAAAAGAAGCTGCCAGAATTCACTATGAAGTAATTTTACTCACAACCTAAAGCCCTTTACACTGACTTGTAAAGGGCTTTTTTATATCTACCCTAACCACTCACCCCTCATGCCCGCTGAATATATTTAGAAAGACGACGAGTAATATAATAATCGTCAGACTGTAAGCAATAAATTTGCTCATTGTCGTTGTCTTGCGCTCATGCTCTTCAAGCATATAATCCGAACGCCCCTTCTCAGCTGCTTTCGCCAGTTTCTGTTTAAGAGGCTCCTTGTACGTTTCACATTCATCGCTATATGCACAATCCCGGCAACTTGCCTTCTTCTCCTTATCAATACTGCCGAAACAGTCCGGGTCAAATTCTGTCTTCATGATATGGATCAATTTGTATAACACAACTGAAAGCTAGTATAGACGGTTTTGAATAACTTTTTAGTTAACTCTGTCTATTTCTGACTATACTTATTGGCTAATTGATCCGTTACAAACCGCTCAAGAAGGAAATCATGCCTGACTTTGCCAGCACCTGCCTGCTATTCATCAACTCTTCACTCTTGCTATTCGCCAGCTCTTTGATACAAACAACAGCAGCCGAAACAACCGAACTGGAAAATGCTGCTATTTTGATTGTTGGCAGTAAAAAACCTTCAGCTGTATGTGGCACACCGGGCTTGTCCAAATATGCCTCCTGTCCAGACAATACATTCCCGGTAGCTGAGCAGTTTTTACTAGCCGTTGCCAAAGACAATAAACCACTTGCACAGCGACTTTTACAACGTGGTATTGATATTAACTACCGCTCATCCAACCGTGTAGTTATTGATCGGGTAAGTGTCAGAGCAGACAAAATGAACCCCTTTCTGGCAGGCAACAAACGTTATCAGTATGCCAGCGGTACAGCATACGATATTGCCCTGTCGCAGGGTAATGCAGGCATGGTGAAATGGTTATTGCAACAGGGCGCCAACCCGGCGGCAGGTTATTTCAAACAGCAAATAGAAAACACCTATTTTGCCAACTATTATCCGCCCGCCTACCTCAACCTGCCTTTTAGGGAACGTGCAAAGATTATTTCTGTGGGTATTGTGCTGGCAATGGCAGTCAGGGAAAATAATGTTGCAAAAGCGCGGGCATTACTAAGTATTGAGCCACGTGCTATTCACTATCGGGGTAACTCACTGCTGCCTGATATTATTCGCCTGGGAAAATGGCAAATGGCTTATCTTTTTCTGGACAAGGGTAAGGACGTTGAACACCTAACTCACTTTTCCAGACTGCTGTATCAACCACTTGAAAGT
>JALVFC010000314.1 GCA_027030285.1 Thiotrichaceae bacterium
TTAGCCGCTATATCCCGCCGGGAAGCATTGATGAGCAATGGGACGTTGCGGGTTTGAGCCAGGCGCTGGCAGAAGAGTTTGGTCTTGAAATGGACATCCAGGGTATGCTGGATGCCGATGATGATCTGCATGAAGAAAGCCTGCGTGAAACCATCCAGAACGTTGCCGAACAGATCTTCAAGCTAAAAGAAGATGCCATAGGCAGTGAAAACATGCGTCAACTGGAACGCAATATCATGCTGCATGTGCTGGATTCGCACTGGAAAGAACATCTTGCCGCAATGGATCATCTGCGCCAGAGTGTGGGCTTGCGTGGTTACGCACAAAAAGACCCCAAGCAGGAATACAAGCGTGAAGGCTTTGAAATGTTTGAAGGTTTGCTAGATAGAATCAAACATGATGTCGTCACATTCCTGATGCGCGTTGAGATTCAACAGCCTGATGAAGTGGAGCAATATGCCGAGCATCCAGAACAGGAAATGGAATTTATCCATGCAGATGCAGAACCGGAACTGGAACTACAGCCGCAACAAGTTGAGCCATTTACAGCACCACAGCCGGTAGAAACCTTTGAAAGAGAAGGCAAAAAAATAGGTAGAAATGAGCCTTGTCCCTGTGGTTCGGGGAAGAAGTACAAACAGTGTCATGGTAAATTGACCTGATCGGCTGCTGTATTGCTAAGAAAAATGGCTCCCTTGGGAGCCATTTTTTATGGGGTAGTGGGTTAAACCTGTTGTTTTATATATGTAGGGCGTATAAGGGACGACATCCGACAAGGCGCTGAATTTGCCTGTTTGTCGGATGGTGTTACCACCTGGCCGACCTGGTTTTAGAAACATGTTGTGGCAAAACACAGGTTTTATGGTAATGATTACTGACAGTACGCTGTCAGTAAGGGCTATATATAGTCTCTGTTCCATTGAGCAACTTAAGGAAGAAACCATGCAACACAATGTATTAATACCCAACTTAATGGTAGAAAATGTCGCCGATACCGTGAGATATTATCAGGATATACTAGGCTTTGAATTACAGATCGCCATGCAGCATCAGGAAGATAGTCAGCCAAACATGGTCATGGAGCTAACCGACGACATGCAACTGGAGTGGGCCAATATGGTATCCGCAGGTGCCGAGTTTATGTTTCAGGAACGCCACAGCCTGATCGAAGATATACCTGCACTCGAAGGTGCCAGTATAGGAGCCAGCCAGACCATCTATATCACCCTGGATGAGGATATTGACCAGCACTACACCGCATTAAAAGACAAGGTAGAAGTTGTCGTAGAACCTGTTAGCAAATTCTATGGTATGCGCGAATGGTATATGAAAGACTGTAATGGCTATATTCTGGGTTTTGCACAGTCACTCAATCCTGCTGGAGAGTAAAATGAAAAAACGCTGTGCCTGGGCAGAAAACGGTAGTGAACTGGAAAAAATCTACCATGATGAAGAATGGGGTAACCCCGTCCATGATGATCAGCTCTGGTTTGAATTTCTGACACTGGAAGGTGCCCAGGCAGGCTTGAGCTGGTCAACCATATTGCACAAGCGAGAAGGTTACCGCCTGGCATTTGATCACTTCGATGTAGAAAAAATAGCCCGTTATGACGAGGTCAAAATCCAGCAATTATTGCAAAACCCCCAAATTGTACGCAACAGACTCAAAGTCAATGCCACTGTCAGCAATGCCAAAGCGTTTATCAAAATTCAGCAAGCCTATGGCAGCTTTGATAGCTACATCTGGCAGTTTGTAGACGGCAAACCCATCATAAACCACTGGCAGAAACAGGCAGATGTACCAGCAAGCACGGCACTGTCGGACAGTATAAGCAAAGACCTGAAAAAAAAGGATTTCAAGTTCGTTGGTAGCACCATCTGCTACGCCCTGATGCAGGCAACCGGCATGGTCAATGACCATACGCTGGATTGTTTCTGTTATCCCAACAATGACCACCCCTGATGCGTCGCGCTGACCGGCTGTTTCGCCTGGTACAGCTGCTCCATGAAGAGCGGCATGTCACGGCAAAAACACTCGCCGAAAAACTCGAAGTATCCGAACGAACGGTGTACCGTGACATGCAGGATCTCAGTCTGTCAGGTGTTCCCATTATCAGCGAAACAGGGCGCGGCTATCGGCTGATGTCCGGCTTTCAGCTGCCGCCACTAATGTTTGATAGCGAAGAAATCGCAGCCCTGCTACTGGGTATCCGCATGATCAAGGCATGGACAGACAAAGACCTTTCCCGGGCAGCTGAGCGTGCAATGGAAAAAATACATGCCATTGTGCCCGAGCGCCTGCGCCAGGAACTTGGTAAACAGGAGCTGCTAGTCCCCGACTTCCATCGCAACACAAGTGAACAAAATCACCTGCGCAATATTCGTCATGCTATCAGCAACAAGCACTGGATTCAGATACACTACCAACGAGCAGACGGTGAGCAATCCATCCGGCGCGTACAACCACTGGGGCTCTTTTACTGGGGAGCAAAATGGACCTTCGTTGG
>JALVFC010000315.1 GCA_027030285.1 Thiotrichaceae bacterium
ATTGTCAGTGCTGTTTTGCGTTTGCCCTGTTTAACTGGAGGGAGGATATTTTTTGTGCAGAATTAATGTTTTCCAGCATGGTATTGGATACTCTGAGAACTTGAGAAAGTGGTACAGGAAAAATGCTTAACTAGCCGTATGGCTGGTGGCAGTGTGTTATCCATAGGGCGGGTAGACTTTCTCTCTGCATCGACTCAGGAGCAGATCGAGAATTTAAATCGAAGAGTTAGGCGTCTGACCATGCCGGGATTTGTCTTGCAAGATCGTTCGGATTACCTCAAACAGCATTATGAAAATTTATTAGCAGAAAATCCCGATGCAGAATTACTTGATGCCTGGCTGGATTTTTCGGCACTAAAATATCACGCTGTTCCAAAAATAAAAGAGGATGAACAACCCAGCGAACAAACAGATGCCGATTGGGAACAAGTACCCAAACCATTTAAAGGCTGGCTGGTTCCCGTTATGACGGGCTATAAGGCTATCAGCGAACGATACACAACTGACGAAATCGGTGATTTGCGTGTTTCGAAAGATGATGACACCGTTACAGCGTGTCGTTTTGTGGAAGCCGTGCATAGTATTGGTGAATGGAAAGGTCTTCACCGGGAAAAAGACATCAGCCAAATGATATGGAAATACCATTTTGAAGATGACTGGTACCTTTGTGCTCAGCAAATAGAACCCTTACAGGAAGAACCTATGAAAACACAAAACCAACCCCAAAGTTTTGAAAATGCAATCGCTCATTTATAAGGAGAAACAAATGACTGAATTAACTATACCTTCTGTGCTCGCTTTTAACAGAAAACTGGAACCTTCCGATGCCATTATATATTCAGGTAGCTGGAAAGATATTGACAATAAAAATAAAGATAAATGGCCACCTATTGAATTGTTTGAACGCAGAAACCGAGCTGTTAAAAGTAATTTTAAACAAGAAATTCTGGACGATGAAGAAAAGTTGAAAGAAGAAATAACTGAACCCAACCTATCTTGGGGAGATGATGCAGCATTACCTCCAAATACCGATACACTAAAAGTTAGTTTCAGTTTACGTGTGTTCGGTGGTATTGATATTCCTGCAGCTTGTAATAAAAAAGAGTTTCAGGATAAATTTTCTGAGATTATAAATGCCTACAGCGATGAAATTGGGTTTGAAGAGTTAGCTAAACGCTATGCCTACAATTTGGTAAATGGACGTTTTTTATGGCGCAATCGGGTAGGAGCACAGAAAATATGTATTCATGTAAATCATAAAAGTTTTGATAAACCGTTGAAGTTTAATGCTTACGATTATCCACTTAAAGAAACAACGACATCTGATGATAAAATATCCCCTTTAATTGAATTAATCGAGAAAGGCTTAAAAGGTGACGAAAATATTTTTCTGGAAATAGATGCTTATGTGAAACTGGGCAATCAGCAACGAGTATGGCCATCACAGGAAATGGTGATGAATATCCCCAATGGTGAAAAAAGTCGCCATTTGTTCTCATTGAATGTAGATGGAAAGAGGGTTGCCGCCATTCATTGCGAAAAAATTGGTAATGCCATCAGAACCATTGATGACTGGCAGAAAAAATCTGAAATGCCCATTGCTATTGAAGCCTATGGTCAGGTCACACAAAGAGGGGTTGCTTGCCGTTCCTCAAAAAATGATTTTAAAACTCTCATTGAGAAATGGCTTAATAATAAAGAAATCTCAGAAAAAGATAAGCATTTTGTCGTTGCCATGCTTATTCGGGGTGGCGTATTCTCAAAAAAAGAAAGTTAGAGGGATATTATGAACTACTACCAGGACATAACCCTGCTACCCGATGCTGATATTACCCTCGGTTTTATCTGGCAAAAGGTGTATCAACAAATACATCTGGCATTGGTGGAAAACAAGATAGCGGAAAATCAGTCCGCTGTGGCGGTAGGTTTTCCAAAATACATTAATCCGCAAGGTCAAGATCAGCGCAAAGACTTTCCACTGGGCAACAAGCTGCGTTTATTTGCCCAAACGGAGGAGGCATTACAGCAGTTGAAGATTGAAAGCTGGTTGTCGCGTCTCACAGATTACTGTCATATCAAGTCCATTCAGCCCGTACCTGACAATATAGAAGCTTATGTTTGCTTTAAGCGCAAACACTTTAAAAGTAATCTGTTAAAAGAAGCCAAAAGACGGGCAAAATACAAAAATGAAACACAGGAGGAAGCACTGCAACATTTTCAACACTATCAAAAGGAATGCAAACTCCCCTATATCAATATGAGCAGTTTATCTATGCAGAAACGCAACAGCAAAGCCAGCAGGCAATACAAACTGTTTATTAGCCGAGAAACTGGAGATAACCTCTTGCATGGAGAATTTAATTGTTTTGGTCTCAGTAAGGCAGAAAAAACAGCTACCATCCCATGGTTTTAGTACATATTATATCTTCTTTCTAGATAAAACACCCTTGTAAAATATCCACCTAAAGGATAAAATGAAAGGGTGTTTTATCCATATCATAGCTT
>JALVFC010000316.1 GCA_027030285.1 Thiotrichaceae bacterium
CAGGTGCAGCATGTTAGCTGGTTTATCCTGCCGCCTGATGAAGCATTCTACTATCAACAGCATCATGCCAATTATCGACCAGTACCAATGTTTCGCAGCGATTGTATGAGCCACATAGCTGATAATTCAAGCGACAATCCCATTTCTGTGATTTACCCCAATCAGGGAACTCAAATCTACATCCCCATCGAACTGGGTGGCAAGGCTGGTAAAGTCGTATTCAGAGCCATCCATCGAAATCCGGAAAGGCGGTTATTCTGGCACATCGATGAACAGTTTGTGGGATCAACACAGACCTTTCATCAACTTGCCCTGTGGTTGAAAGCAGGCAAGCATGTACTGACGATTGTGGACGAAGACAATAACAGGCAGCAACGCAGTTTCGCTGTATTATCAACTTCTGCAGAATAGCCTTCGTAACTACTCGGCTTGCCCTCGTGCTGTCTGATTTCGGCGTCGCCTAAATGGACGTAAGTGAGGGGCGAGATCAGGATGCTGTAGCTTTGAAAGTGCTCATTTATACCTATTATAATCTCCTCGCCTTCGCCCAGGACTCAAGCAACACGAGTGCAATCTAATTAGTTACTGATTACGCGGAATAGTTACCAACCTTACACTATAAAGAACTCAGAAAATCCTGAATCACCCGCAATACCTCCTGTGGCTGCTCCTCATGGGGCATATGTCCAGCTTGTGCTATCCACTCAAGTCGACTGTGTTTAATCGCTTGATGCAGCTTGCGCGCATATCGACCAGGTACAACCACGTCATGATCTCCCCAGATTATCAATGTCGGTACCCGTATAGTGGAATACTGTCCGGATACTTCTCGAATATCATCCGGTACCAGTTGTTTCGCAGACTGAAGATACACATATCGCGCCCCGGGTTTCGCAAAGTTTTTAGCTGACTCCTGTACCCCTTCAGCCGGGATTCGTCTGTCATTGTAAAAAGAAAATTCATAAGCCTTACGCGCCTGATACACAGGTGAGACCAAATACACACCTAAACGCCCCACAACAGGTCGCTTTAACTCAGCCAGCATAGATGGCAGTCGTTGCCAATAAGCAGCACCATCAATAACCACCAGGCGTTTAACGTGCCAGGTTTGTGGCTGTCGCTGTGCCATCAAAGCCAATGCCAACGCCACCCCGCCGCCCAGTGAATGCCCTATTAAGGTCACCTCGTGCAGGTGTTGTTGCTCAATAAACTGCCGCACAGCCAACGCCTGATCATAAATGGAATAGCGCCCATCTCTGGGCTTGGGTGACGCTCCAAAGCCTTTTAAATCCGGCATAATGACACGATGATTTTTCGCCAGATCATCCACCAGATAACGCCATGTAAAGTGGCTTTCACCAAAACCATGCAAGAGTAGCAGAACTTCGCCCTGCCCCTGCTCTTGATAGCGCAAGCGGGGAACAGGTTGTGTGGCATGTTTCTCTACCCGCTCCTGCCAGGTGATCGGCGACAGGGTCGAACAACCCGCCAACATCCCCAAAGAGAGAAAGAGCAATAGATAGGCAGTTAATTTCACAACGTTTTCCCTCTAAACTGGGCGGGTATACTATAAATCACATTATAACTAAAGGGTGTCCAGAGGCTCACCGGAACGCCTGAGTGCCGAAGCAACTCACCAATCCAGCTATTGCAGGTTTGAAATACGTTATAGCTACCTTTGGATACATAAAAACGATCCCCTGCATCGTAACCAGCAGCCAGCAATATTGGCTGCCCTTGTGACATCTCAAATGCTGCAAGTATATTGCTTTCGATTTTCTGCCGGCTGGCATCATTAACCAGTAAAGCTGTCACCGTGACACCGAGATTTTCAAGCGATGGCAAATAACGCAAATGCAACGTTGATGATGTATTGGTAAACAAAGCCTGGAGTGCCACTGTAAATTCAAGGTCAGACCAGTTAGGCGTAGACAGGTAGGTCTGCTGATCGCCCCACCCAACCAGTAAATAACCTTGCATCTGCGGCACAATTTCCGGAACCAGGGTATCCCACGGGGTAGTAGACTGTGACAGATCCAGCAACACATTCACATGTGCCAGATCATGTGTGAGCATGATTGCCGGGCTTGTTGTGTCTGACTGCGGCACAGCTAAATTATTAGCCGGAAACAGCATCAGTAAGACAGAAACACCAACAAACAGAAAAACAGGCAATAACAACAGTAGGATAAAGGCAGCTAAACGTCTTGTCATAGTGATTGTAAGTGTACCTCTGCTTGCCTCTTGAGCTTAAACTTTAAGCCAGATAATACTCACAAAAACCACCAGAATCAGCAGCACCGCACCCATATTTACCAACCTCCCAAAATGATACTGGATCAAACCCGCACTTAAGGAAGCAAGTGTGACCACACTAAAACAAGAAAATCATAGCCTTGGCTGTTTCACAGCGACCTGATCACGTCAAGTTATTGATTATATGGGACGCCGGAAATACATCCCTGTAAGCTCTGCGGCAACATCTCTGCTGCCGAAGTCCTG
>JALVFC010000317.1 GCA_027030285.1 Thiotrichaceae bacterium
GAGGCAGGTATTAAGCCTACCGGGCTTGGCGCACGCGACACCTTGCGCCTGGAGGCTGGCATGAATCTGTATGGCACGGATATGGATACCAGCACATCGCCACTGGTTTCCGGGCTGAACTGGACAGTTGCCTGGCAGCCTGATGAGCGTGATTTTATCGGGCGTAACGCTCTGCAAGCTGAAAAGGAAGCAGGCGTACAGCAAAAATTTGTCGGTCTGGTACTGCAAGACCGTGGTGTACTACGCAGCCATCAGAAAGTGACTTGCGCCTATGGTGAAGGAGAAACAACCAGTGGTACATTCTCACCCACTCTGAAAAAAGCCATTGCACTGGCACGTGTCCCGGTTGGTGTAAAAACTGGCGATACCTGCTCTATTGAAATTCGTGGCAAACAACTTAATGCCACTGTTGTTAAACCTGTTTTTGTCCGAAATGGAAAATCCTGTCTGGAGAAGTAAATCATGAGTGAAATAAGAGATGAATTAAAATACACAAAATCCCACGAGTGGGTACTGGATAATGGTGATGGAACAGTAAATATCGGTATTACCGACCACGCTCAGGAACTGCTGGGTGATATCGTTTACGTCGAACTACCTGAACTGGAAATGGAAGTCGGCGCTGAGGATGCCGTGGGCGTTGTGGAATCTGTGAAAGCAGCATCTGATATTTACGCACCACTTTCTGGCACGATTGTAGCGGTGAATGAAGCACTGGATGATGCACCTGAAATGGTCAATGCCGAGCCCTACGATGGTGGATGGATTTACACAATGGCAATTACCGATGCTGATGAACTAAATAACCTGCTGGATGCCGAGGCATATCAGCAGGAGGCTGAAGAATAAGCTTTTTATCCAGGAGGCTGTCCGAGAACTAGCTTTTAAAAAACACAGAAACAACATATAGTGTTTTTTTAGCACAATGACCACTATATGTTGATTAAAATTTTAAGAAACTTAGTTCTCGGACAAGCTCCTAGGAGCTTGTCCTACTACCCCTTTATGCTCTGACAACCAACTCCCATGACCCAACAAACACTGAAAACACTACAGCAAGATAATGACTTTCTTGACCGACATATTGGTCCCAGTGCCACTGATATTGACAAGATGCTGACCATAGTAGGCGTAAATTCACTCGCTGCTCTGATAGATAAAACCATCCCTGAGAGTATCCGCGAACATGAGCTACTTGCACTGCCAGAAAGCACTTCAGAATATCAGGCACTTGCCAACCTGAAACAAATTGCAAAAAAGAACAATGTCTGCAAGTCCTATATTGGCATGGGCTATTACGATACCATTGTACCGCCCGTGATTCTCAGAAACGTACTGGAGAACCCGGGTTGGTATACCGCCTATACCCCGTATCAACCGGAGATTTCTCAAGGGCGACTGGAAGCACTGTTGAATTATCAACAAATGGTGACAGACCTGACAGGTATGGATCTGGCAAACGCCTCCCTACTGGATGAAGCCACTGCTGCTGCCGAGGCAATGGCACTGTGCAAACGTGCCAATCGCGCAAAAACAGACAAGTTTTTTGTCGATGCTGAAGTCCTGCCACAGACGCTTGACGTACTGCAAACCCGCGCCCGCTACTTTGGTTTTGAGCTGATTATCGGCGACCCGGCAACTGAGCTGGCACAGCATGAAGTGTTTGGCGTCTTGCTGCAATACCCTGGACAAAGTGGTGCAGTGAACGACATCGAACCCATTATTCAACAAGCCCACCAGCAAAAGGCACTGGTTGCTGTTGCCACGGACCTGCTGGCACTGGCAATGCTCAAACCACCTGGAGAAATGGGTGCAGACGTGGTGCTTGGCTCTGCCCAACGCTTTGGTGTCCCCATGGGAAATGGCGGCCCGCATGCTGCATTCTTTGCCGTAAAGGACAAATACAAGCGTAGCATGCCTGGTCGGGTGATCGGTGTCACTATCGACTCTCATGGAAACCCGTCACTACGCATGGCAATGCAAACCCGTGAGCAGCATATTCGCCGCGACAAGGCGACTTCCAATATCTGTACCGCACAGGCATTACTGGCCAATATGGCAGGCTTTTATGCTGCCTGGCACGGTGCCAATGGCTTGCGCAGCATTGCCGGACGAATTCATCGTCTCACCACCATTCTTGCAGAAGGCTTGCAGCAGCAAGCCATTGCACTGCAAAACGACAGCTGGTTCGACACGCTGACCCTGCACGTTGGTGAGCAACAACAGAGCATTTATCAACGTGCGCAGGATGCAGGTATCAATCTGCGCCTGCTGGATAACGACAAACTGGGCATCAGCCTGGATGAATGCAAAACCGCTGAAGACATCGCAGAACTATTTATGCTTATTACCGGCAGCACACTGGATGTCAGCACCCTGGATCAGCACATCATTGACCACAATATCAGTGCCATACCTGAGAACTGCATGCGCAGCAGTAACTTCCTGATACATCCGGTCTTTAACCGCTACCATAGCGAAACCGAGATGATGCGCTA
>JALVFC010000318.1 GCA_027030285.1 Thiotrichaceae bacterium
AGCCTGTAGAGACGGGCAATTGCATCATCATAGGCTCCCAGATTGGCCCGTCTGTTTGCATTAAGCCATAAATCCTCAACCAGTTCAAAGGACGGCTTGCCTATTTCTTTTACAACTGTTTCAATTCGTTTTGATAGTGACTGAATGCTAGATACTTTTGTCCATTTCGCCTTACGCTCAAGTGCCTGTTGAAATAATTTGCGGGCTTCTTGGTGCTGGAATCTGTCCCAATTATCCAGAATTACAAGGAATTGCCGCCAACTATCAATACGCCGTCGCCAGCTCTTAGGTATTTCATTGCCATATTTTCCGAGATCTTCATATGCCTTGGTAATAACATTCAAAGCAGCCCCGTAATTGCGCATTTCCAGAAAATTTTGGGTAGTATCAAAATATCGGGCAAAGCCAAATAATATTTTAGGGATGTAAGTCGGTTTTTCAGTACCACTTTTGACCCGGCGCAAATCCGGCCTTTGCCCGAGCATAAATTGCAATTCTACATTCTCCCGTGCCGTTGCGGCCTGGACCAATGCAGCTGTCATGCTTTTCGTGCCACCTGTATAATCAGCAATAATCCTTTGTTGCTTACAGCACTCTTCTTCAAGACGTATATCTATCTTTGCCAAGATTGTTCCAGGATCATCGGGTGGAACTTCAACTATGTCATAGTGTCTCGGGCAAGAACTCAGGTGAGCCAAACCCGGCCCCTTCTTGCCATCACGGGAATAGGCTATCTCTTCATTTTCAACCTGATCTTTTGATGAATTCTCGCCATCAGATACGATAAAAATAACACGTTCAGGCTGTAACTCGTCAAGGGCTTTGGCCAAAGGTTCGGCACTGCCTCCAACTGTCATGACAAGACAAAGAGGCCGTTCATCTTCCTTATCAGTCGGCATCACTCTGCCAGGCCTTTTATTTTATGAATAGCTTCAAAGTCCGTATCACCGTAGAAAATAATTCTAACTTTTTTGTCGGGAGGATCATTATAAAATACATCCTCGTCCAAGGTGGCTGTTTCCTCATCATCCAGAATAATTTTGCTTCCCTTACGATATTTTATCCCATATGAACCGACTGGCTTTGACAGGATTGTTGCGGGTGGTACATATTTATCCTTTTTAACCAATAGCGCCCAACCCAGGCTAAGCGGATTATCACCGATTTTTACGACATGGCGCGCACTGCCTTCTTTGGCAATTTTACCTTCACCTTTAATTTGTGGACGCTCTATACGCCTAAACCCTGCAATAGATTTGGACTCGGCATGAGATGCCCAGCCAATCCGTATGAGTGCTGCGTCAGGTCTGTCTCCTTTACAGTTTATATGCGAAACCAATTCAAGTACCTGTCTGAAATATTTGCCTTTATTGCCATAGAAGAATTTTTCTGACTCGCGTTTCCACAAAGGTTCATGATGGGCGTTCAAGGCACTTAGCATTTCGTCCAGTGAAGATGGAGTGGTTGAAGGCGTTTTTTTATAGCTGTCTTGTTTACAACCACGCATCTGGCGAATTTCGCTGTCAATCAGACCAATACGAACAAGTATTGGCAACGGCTTGTCTCCTAGAGCCAATGCATGGGTAAGTTCCTTGTGCATCTGGCCAAGCTTGCCAAAACTATATCCTTTTTTGCCTTTCTTCCATGAATGTATAAATTCAATCTTGGTTTTGTTATCAGGAAGGAAGCTGTCTTCAACAAACACATCACGAAAAGGATCTGTGTCCATTTTGTTTCCGCCGCCATTAGCCAGTTTGAACGCCTGTTTTACAAGATCACCATTATCCCGGGTTTTAGGAACGTTGAATTCCCTGGCTTGATAGGCTATCCAGGCCGTTCGCAATACGCCTTTCAAGCTTGAACCGGGTATTGTTGTTTTATCTCCAGAGCGTATAAACATATCCACCTGACCACTGCGTCCATCTCCACCTTTGCGATGATGTCCTTCTAGTTCTTTAGCTGATTCTGGTGAAAGCAGGACTTTTCCAGTGACAAATTCATCATCGGCATTAGCTAAAATCTCTGTTACGGTGCTATCTAGATTTTTTGCCATGTTCTTAATGATTTGTTCCTGTTTGACAGGCTTCATTGCAGAAATAACCGCCTTTAAGGATATAAATTCAAGATGCTCATCCCTTATCCTGTATTCACTACGCATTAACTTGGCCTCATCTCCGCCACCAATATGAATGGGAGTCAAAGGTAATAGGACCAACTCATGCATGTTCCGATACGTCATACGCCTGCCTCCATCAAGCCAGCTTCACTAAACGGAATGGCTATATGTAAACCGTTCAGAACAATTTCCTTCCTGTCAGGGTGTATGTTTTTAAGGATTTTACCAAATGCACCGGATTTTCCTTTGCTAAAACTTGTGCCAGGACGAGTCAGTAATACAGGCCGTTTGAAAGCAGATATGCCTGTCAAAGATAATTGTGGTCCTGTGCGTCCAAAATGTGGGACAATTTGCCACAGAGC
>JALVFC010000319.1 GCA_027030285.1 Thiotrichaceae bacterium
GAACCCTGCTGAATTCTGGTCTGGTATTCTTATGAAAACCGTAAAACCGGTTCTGCAGGAAAATAACCCGCAACAACTGGATATTGATAAATGGCTTAGCACATTTTCTGTCTGGATGACTGCATTAGCAGCATTGCTGTCAAGTCTGAGCTGGATTCTGTCAATGCTTCTGGCACGACACTGGCAGTCACAGCTTTACAACCCGGGTGGTTTTGGCAAAGAGTTTAGAAACATACAGCTGGGTAAAATTGCAGCTGGCGCCGTGATGCTGCTTATTGCGCTCACTGCTCTGACTCAGAACAAGATTGCTGCCGAATTGCTTGCATGTGGTTTAAGCGTTTTTCTGTTTCAGGGAATTAGCCTGCTGCATGCTGTGGTTAAGCAACGCGAGCTGAGTCCTGTTGTGCTCGTTGTGTTTTATATTTTGCTGGTGTTAGTGCCAATCCATATTGGCTTGCTAAGCGCCGCATTTGGAATTATTGATAACTTTGCTGACTTTCGGGCAAAGCTTATTAAAAAGTAAATCTACTTGATTAAGGTGAATAACGATGGAAGTCATACTTCTTGAAAAAATTGAAAACCTGGGTTCTCTGGGTGATGTCGTGAATGTACGTTCAGGTTATGCGCGTAACTATCTTGTGCCTCAAAAGAAAGCCAAGATGGCAACCAAAGCCAACCTGGAAGAATTTGAAAAGATTCGTGCAGAACTTGAGAAAGCCGAAGCTGAGGCTGTTGCAGCAGCCGAAGCCAGAAAAGCCGAGCTTGACGGCATCACTGTACATATCACTGCCAACTCAGGTGTTGAAGGCAAGCTGTTTGGTTCTGTATCTCCAGCAGATGTCTCCAAGGCACTGGTTGCTACAGGTGTTACTGTTGAGCGTAGCGAGATCCGCATGCCTGATGGCCCAATTCGTGAAACAGGTTCTCATGATGTACTGGTTCACTTACACACCGAGATTGATGCGACCGTCAAAGTAGTAGTAGAGGGAGACGGTGAGGTTTCATCCATTATCGATGAGATTGACGCTGAAGAAGCGGAAGTTGAAGCTAGCGAAGAAGAATAATCTATACGATAAAGCAACACCAGAACTGGTAACTAATTTGCCAGTTCTGGTAGTCATCCCTTACTGAATATCCGGCAGCTGATCAACCAATAGCAGCACCAGTAACGCTTTCTGCGCATGCAGACGATTTTCAGCTTCCTGCCAAACAACACTCTGCTTTCCTTCCAGCACTTTTTCACTAACTTCTTCACCGCGATGTGCAGGCAGACAGTGCATGAATAGCGCATCATCATTCGCTTGTGCCATCAACTCAGAGTTGACCTGATAGCCAGCAAAATCTTTCTCCCTTCTTTTTTGCTCAGCTTCCTGCCCCATGCTTGCCCAAACATCAGTGACCACAATGTCGCTATTTTTACTAGCTTCTTTAGGGTCATGAATAATCGCCACCCTGTCACCCAACTCAGCGAGCAACTGTGCGTTGGGTTCATAGCCTTCAGGGCAGGCTATTTTTAACTGAAAATCAAATTGCCGCGCTGCATTCATCCATGAGTGACACATGTTGTTGCCATCACCTACCCAGGTTACCTGCGCCCCCTTAATAGAGCCTCGCAGTTCAACATATGTCATCACATCGGCAAGCAACTGACACGGATGATAATCATCCGTTAGCGCATTAATCACGGGGACTTGTGAGTATTGCGCAAATTTTTCCACCATTGCATGTTCAAAGGTGCGAATCATAATGGCATCTGCCATTCTCGAAATCACGCGCGCGGAGTCCTCTACTGGCTCACCTCTACCTAACTGGGTGTCATCTGGAGATAGAAAGAGCGCATGACCACCTAGCTGAGTCATACCCACTTCAAAAGATACGCGGGTGCGAGTGGATGATTTATCAAAAATCATTGCCAGCGTGCGATTTTTCAGTGGTGAATAAGGATCACCCTGTTGCCACATGGTCTTTAGCTCGATAGCTTTTTCTATCAGACGTTCCAGCTCCTGCGGAGTGAAGTCCATTAAAGTCAGAAAATGTCTTGTTTTAGTGTTCATGGTATTACTTCAATAATTGCTTGATCAGCGTTACCACTGTTTTGATAATCTGATCAGCTTGTTCAGTAGTTAATATCAGCGGGGGCAACAAACGTACAACCTTGCCAGCGGTGACGTTAATCAGAACTCCCTGCTGTAGTGCCTGCCCCACCAGTTCCGGGCATTCCTGCTCCAGTTCAATACCTAGCATCAAGCCTTTTCCACGAATTTCTCTGACACCAGGAATATCGGCTAACTGTTCGGTAAAGGCTTGCAGAAAATATTCTCCCAAACGAGTAGCTTGCTCATCCAGTTTGTTGTTTTGCATGACATCAATAACGGCTAGTGCAGCCCGGCAGGATAACGGGTTGCCACCAAAGGTCGAGCCATGTGTCCCGGCGGTAAATACACCTGCTGCCTTACCGCTGGCAAGACAGGCGCCGATAGGTACACCGTTACCGAGTGCTTTGGCTAAAGTCATGACATCAGGCTTGACGGGCTCATGTTGAAAGGCAAACCACTTGCCTGTGCGGCACATTCCGGTCTGGATTTCATCCAGCATAAACAACCAGTCCTGCTGCTTGCACAGTTCGCTGATGGCAGACAAATAGTTTGCCGCCGGAATATTAACGCCACCTTCGCCCTGCACAGGCTCGACCATCACAGCAACGATATTTGGATGCTCATCTATTAGTTTGTGAATTGCATCAAGGTCGTTGTATGGCACGCGAATAAATCCCTGCACCAGTGGCGCAAAACCCTGCTGAATTTTTTCATTTGCAGTCGCTGACAGTGCCGCCAGGGTTCGACCATGGAAGCTGCCTTCAACAACGACTATTGCAGGGTTAGTGATGCCTTTTTTGTTAGCATAAAGACGCGCCAGCTTGATCGCAGCCTCATTAGCCTCAGTCCCGGAATTACTGAAAAACACCTCATCCATTGCTGATAGCTCACACAGCTTGTCTGCCAGCTTTTCCTGTAAATCAATCTGGTAGAGATTTGAAGTATGCACCAGCTTATTCGCCTGATCACACAAGGCCTCTGCAAGCTCACGGCGTGCATGTCCCAGACTGCAAACTGCAATACCGGAAATTGCATCCAGATATTGCTTGTTATTCGAATCCCAGAGATAAGCACCATCACCTTTTTCAAAAGTGACGGGAAGTGGTGAGTATGTAGACATAAGTGAATTTGCCATTTGATAACCTGCATATACTTCTGAAAGATGGTTGAATTGAGGACGATTACATTAGAACCTGAAAAGCAGATAAAATATTGTAATCTGGGAGGTGTCCGAGAATATTTATTTGCCGAGCGGGGAGAATGTAAGCAAAAACAACCATGCTCCAGTCAAATCAGGCAGAAAAAACCGCCCAACGCCAGAAAAAAGGCGACCATCCTACCCTAGCAGACATTATCCGTCAATGAGCAAAGTGCAATAGGGCTGAGAGGGGTATTAGTATTTTTTGGGAGCACACCCTGAAGTCTATTCTTTTAATAAAAGTGACAGTTCCTCAAACTTCTTCTGCATTTCAATATTTTTAAAAGGAACAATATCTGGTATCTGAATATTCATCAGCGCAGTAAATGATGCCTGGTTGCTTTTCATTAGCTGGATTAAATCCGCACTGATCTTGACCGTATCATAAGTATTTTTGGCAACACGATAATCACTTTTAACCAGCTCAAGTGCCTGTAGCACCTTTGATTTTTGTTGTCCTAGTTGCTGTGCGTAGATATTGGCAACCTTCAGAGTAAGTGCCTGCGATTGCAGGTTCCTGCTGAGCAGGTCACGGCGGCTGGGTTTTCTTTCTGCCTGGAGCAGGCGTTTCGACTCTTCGGTGAGTCTGGCAGTATCTGTTCTTATCCTGTTAATTTTTGGCAGATATTCTTTATCCAGTTTGTTGATGTAGGTCTGCTGTAAATTCATCACAAATTTAAGCAGTATGACATGCATCCCATAGTATTTTCGTGCCTGGTTGATATCCTCATCAAACTCCTGGGTAAGCTCCATGAGTTGGCTGGTGATGTCATTAAGTACACCGTAGATGGCAGACATTTTGATGATGTCGTCAGAGTCAACACGGGACAGCAGCACACCTACCTGCTCATTGCTCAGCAGCAAGCCCATTTGTTGCAGACGTATTTGCAGATTGTTTTTTTCCAGGTCAATGTTGTGGTTGTAGTCAGTGATTTTATTGAGCGACTTCTGTATTTTGTGGTCGAGTGTTTCTTTTTCGTCACCTGAGGCGACCACTTTCTTTTCCTTCCAGCCGGCTATGCGATGCCTTTCAGTCTGAATTCGATCTTTTAGGGTGTCGATATGTTTGCGGCTGGCTGTAATGCCGGGGTTTCCCAGCAGTTCTTCTATATCCCTGAAAATGTCAACCTGGTCTTCAGCTAATGACTGTTTGTCAGCGCCGAACCAGCGAGATTCAGGCGCATCATCAATTTCTGCATTAAGTTCCAGTGCTTCATCGAGGTTCTCAAGAACATCTGTCCAAACTTTTTTCAGGTGTTTACTACTCTCTTTATTTACCATTTCCGGGCTAACAGGAAGTACACTCTTGTCTGTTATTGCATTGTAATAGTCTTTGGTTTTCTCTTCGGTACTTCCCCACATATTCCCGAGTGTTTCTTTCCAGTCAGCATGGGCGGTGTTGCCAGGTAGAAGAATAGGTAGAAGCATAGAAAGCAGTAAGGTTTTATATTTCATAATCATTGTTTTGTTTTGCAATACCTACTCAGCGTAATTATGAGCAAAGCAGTTAGTTATTGATTATTAGGGCTTCGGCAGCAGGGATGTATTTACAGCATCCCTAATAATCAATAACTTACCGCCCCCGCTGTTTATCAGGCTGGGTAGTTTCGTTTTGGAGACAAATGGAAACAGCACCATTCTCGTCTAATGTAATTTAATTTTTTTGTGCAGCGTCACTGGTCTTGAAGCCCTACTGCGCGGGAGTTTCGCATGCTGTTGGCGCTGGATCTCTATATTCACTATTGCACCAGGCTTTTTGTCTAGCAGTTGAATTTTTATATCATCCGGGGTGAGCGTCTTTTTTCCATTGATGGATATAATAACATCTCCTTTTTTCAAGACTGATCCATGCTTTGTTGATAAGCCAGCCACCAGCACGCCACTGTTGGCAGTCGCCAGATATACTCCGATTTTGCCAGCTTTGGGTAACCTTTTTTTGCTGGATGGCAGCACCAGGTCAACCTCAGATAGCTGTTCGGGGAAATCACTCACAATCACCATAGAACGAATACCATGTTTTTCCAAGCGTACCGGAATAGCCTGATGTAAAACATGTCCTGCACCCGCTAGTAGCACCATATGTCTAACTTTACCGGAGCGCAATGCTTTTACTGTATTGGCTGCCATGCTCTCATCCCAGCCTAGCTGCACATCAATAAAGTTTTCCAGTCCTTTGCTGCTACCTCGTGAATGCTGCTCAAAAACATCTGTCAAGCGTGCGCGGTAGGCTTTGCTACGGGTAATTTGGGCTGGCAGATAGCGCCTGTCAGCAGCTGATAAACCGGCTATTCCCCGTCGGCTGATTTTTTTTGTCAATTCGCGTGGTGCATTTAGTGCGATCAGGGGAATTTTGTTTGTCTTGGCGTAGTGAAAAATGTCTCTGTATAAGCGAAAATCATAGCCCCAGCGTTGATACCACTGGGTTTGTTGCAACATCTGTGCATCACTGATTTTGCCCGCCACATAGTCATCCAGGGCTTTCTGGAAAGGGCTTTGCACATATTCCATACCTACTCCCATGTCGGGCCAATAGGCATGCAGCGCCTTGATAATATGCAGTTGATTGATATGGTCGCCATAGTTTGTGTGGCTTTCGCCCACCAACACAACCTGCTGTTGTGCTAACTCCGGTAACAGTTGCCGCAAGGTGGAAGTGTGCCGCAAGTCAATCACTTTTTGAGGTAGCTCAGTAGCCTGATACTTTGTCTTTTGCAGAACTGCTGTGGTGCAGCCGCTGTTAATTGCTAAAGTCAGAAAGATATAGACAAGTCGCTTAGTCGTAATAGTCATGAATTGCCCTTCCAATTCGCTGCAGGGTCTCGCTAAATACAGCGTCGTCTTCCTGTAGCAAGGTCATGCGAAACCCTGTTAGCTGGCTGCCAAAGCCTGTTAAGGGAACGACGCAAACACCTTCAGCACCCATTAACTCGTATGCAAACTGGAAGTCAGCGGCTAGTGTCTTTTGCTCCAGTCGGTCAAGCTCAAGGCGGATGTCTTTGTTCATCGACTCCAGCCTGGCATGCGGCAAATCTTGCAACTCTACAACCAGATAGAATACACCCTGAGGTTTGTTCATTCGTACATGCGAAACCTCCTTAAAGAAAGCTTCGGCCTCATCTGCGCGTTGTTTATACTTTTCTATACGAGCTGCGAGCATTGCTGGATATTTTTCATGCTCGTAAATAGCAGGCAATATCTTTTGTGGTAGAGCGGTTGAGCACACTTCAAGCATTTTTGCCAACAGGATAATGCGGATATAGTCGTAAAATGCCTTGTCTTTTTCTGCATTATAAACTTCTATCCAGCCACAACGTGAGCCTGGCCAGGGGATATCCTTGCTGATGCCTTTCATGCTGATACCGGGTACATCACCGATGATTTCATAGAGCAATGTTGTTTTTACCCCGGGAAATGTCATGTGATGATAAATTTCATCAAATATCAGAAAACAGTCATATTTCTTCGCAATCGCAACGATTTTTTCGAGGGTTTCACGTTGATAGACGCTACCGGTAGGGTTGTTTGGGTTAATCACCAGAATGGCAACAATCTGTTCGTTATAGCGCACGTGATTTTCGATTTCTTCGACATCCGGCTCCCAGTTGTTCTCAGGATCCAGTGAGTACGAAATAAAATGGCAGCCGGCATGCATGGCTTCAGCAGTTGCATGTGAAGGGTAGGTTGGTGAAGGAACCAGTACACGAGCCTCTTTGGGTAGATTATTGAGTATCTTGTTGATGGCCTCACCCAGTCCGTTGAAAAACAGTATATCGTTAATCGTACAGACTTTTTGGCTGGAAAAGTTTTCCAGTACATAACGACGTGCCTCAATATCCCCACGAGAGTCGGTGTAGCCATATCCTGCTGTATTGGCTACTTCTTTTCTGAGAATTTCCTTCATCCAGTCGGGGATGACTTCTCCGGCAGCTACCGGATCACCGATGTTTTCCCAGATCATGTTGAAATTGGCGAGTTTTTCAAATCGCTTACCAATTTCCACAACTTCGCGTATGGGGTATCTCAACAGGCTGCTTTCGGCACGTAGTAGGTTTTGTCTCACTGGTGTGTATCGGTCAAAAAAGAAGTGATAGTAACAAACCCTGTTGCTGACAGGAAATTGGCTTGTCGTCTGGTGGCTTGCCTGAGCCTGAAATCCTCAGGCAGCACTCCAGGATTATTCAGGCAGCAGCGGAACGCGCGGCTTTCTTGCGCTCATGCTCTTTCAGAAAACGCTTGCGAATACGGATATTCTCTGGTGTTACCTCTACCAGTTCATCGTCGTCAATAAATTCCAGTGCCTGCTCTAATGTCATGCGGATGGGCTTGGTTAGAATCAGGTTTTCATCGGTACCTGCTGCACGAATATTAGTGAGTTGCTTGGCTTTCAACGGGTTGACTACCAGGTCATTGTCACGGCTATGGATACCTACAATCATACCTTCGTACACTTCCTCACCATGGCCGATAAACAGCTTGCCACGCTCCTGCAAGTTAAACAGAGCATACGCCAGCGCTTTACCCTGTCCGTTAGCAATCAGCACACCGTTAATGCGCTGCCCGATATTGCCGGGCTTATAAGCACCATAGTGATCGAAAGTGTGATACATCAAGCCTGTGCCTGAGGTTGTGGTCATAAACTCGGTCTGATAACCAATCAAGCCACGTGAAGGGATAATATATTCCAGGCGCACACGACCTTTGCCATCTGGCTCCATGTTCTTTAACTCACCACGGCGCTCACCAAGCTTTTCCATAATCGCGCCCTGATGATCTGCTTCTACATCAATGGTCAAGCTCTCGTATGGTTCCTGCTTTTCACCATCGATTTCCTTGATAATTACTTCAGGTCTTGATACCGCAAGCTCGAAACCTTCGCGGCGCATATTTTCAATCAGGATACCAAGGTGTAATTCACCACGCCCGGAAACTCTGAATTTATCCTTGTCTTCCATCTGCTCTACACGCAACGCGACATTGTGGAGCAACTCTTCATCCAGCCTGTCCTTTATATTGCGTGATGTGATGTACTTGCCTTCTTTGCCCGCAAAAGGAGAGTTATTAACCTGGAAGGTCATAGTCACTGTAGGCTCATCTACACTCAGAGCTGGCAAGGCTTCAACATGATCCGGGTCACATAGCGTATCCGAGATATAAAGCTCATCCATGCCCGTAAAAGTAATGATGTCACCCGCTTGCGCCTCTGGCACTTCTACGCGGTCAAGCCCATGGAAACCATGAATCTGCAGGACTCGCCCACTTCTGATCTCTCCTTTGGCATTAATAATCTTCACGGATGAATTCTTTGAAATTCTGCCTTGCTTGATACGCCCTATACCAATTAACCCCACATACGAATTGTAGTCCAGTGAACTCACCTGCAACTGGAACGGAGCTTCCGGGTCAACATCGGGATGTTGTACTTCGGAAACAATTGTTTCAAACAAGGGTTGCATATCGCCTTCACGAACTTCAGCTTCCAGTCCTGCGTAGCCATTCAAGGCTGAGGCATAAACCACGGGAAAATCCAGCTGTTCATCCGTTGCACCCAGTTTATCAAACAGGTCAAAAGTTTGATCCAGAGCGCGATGCGGATCAGCACCATTACGGTCAACCTTGTTGATTACCACAATTGGCTTAAAGCCCATATCAAAAGCTTTCTGGGTTACAAAACGGGTCTGCGGCATTGGACCGTCAACAGCATCCACAATCAGCAGCACGCTATCTACCATAGATAGCACTCGCTCAACCTCACCACCAAAATCAGCGTGCCCCGGTGTATCTACGATATTAATTCGGTAATCGTTCCACCTGATCGCTGTGTTTTTTGCCAAAATTGTGATACCGCGCTCTTTTTCCAGCTCATTGGAATCCATCATGCGCTCACCATGGTCAGCACGTTCACCCAGGGTTCCTGACTGCTTGAGAAGCTCGTCTACCAGTGTTGTTTTTCCATGATCTACGTGGGCGATAATGGCGATATTTCTTAGTTTTTCTATCACAATTTTGTACTCGTAATTTTTTCGATGCGCGATTATACTCTGCATCAGTATATTAGTACATGGTTATATTTATGAAAACAACCACCTCGCCCCACGATGCACT
>JALVFC010000320.1 GCA_027030285.1 Thiotrichaceae bacterium
AGCCTGATACAATCCTGGATTCTTTTCCCACTTAGCAAAGAAACCTTCAATCGTTCGCCCCTCAGTTAAGCGCTTGCGTGTACCCTGATCACAACTGGCGCCTTTATCATGGTAGGTAATTTCACAGGTCGCAGCCTGACTCACCCGATGGTTGCTTACAACAGTTTGTGTAAACCGTCCACGCTGTATTTCCTGGCCGGGCAAATACACTCCCTCTTCTATGTTGAATGTATAATTTGCATAGCCATTACGTAACCAGCGTTCGTGACAAACGTTATAGATCATGACCGAACCTGGATAGTTTACTGTATTACCACGACCACTTTCACCACTAACAACCTGATTCGTTGCTCTCTCCACAAATGACTTTACCTGGGTGCAGCCCGCTATCGACAGCGCCATCGAAAACACTGAGAAAAATGCAAATTTATTTTTTATTATCATTATGTTATATAGCCCCATACACACACCTTGGCTAGGAATCTACAAGGTGCATCAAAATAATCCACATAAGTTATAAGCATCATTACAAGTTGGCAATACTTCCCGATATACGGAGGCACTTCTCATGTAGCAACTCGACCAACTTTCTATCCAGCTTCTGTATCCCACATGCAACCGGAGAGAATCACATCATTTATATTTTCACTTCTATTCCTGCATTGCATTAGTACAGTCACGGAAAGGATTCTTTACTTATTCAGAAACAAGGCAACACCTATTGCCTTACAGTAGCAATGTCACACATAATACTTCCCTTGAGAATTACCCACACGGCTACCCATGACGCTTGAGTCGGAAACCCGCTCCAACCTGCTTTTTCATTTACGCGAAATCCTGACTGATGATCAGCTTCTTACTGCTGAAGAAGAGTTGCGCCCGTATGAATGTGATGCCTTGTCCGCCCATAAAAAGCTGCCTGTCGCAGTTGCCTTGCCCGAAACGATCGAGCAAATTCAAAAAATCATGCAACTTTGCTCACGCCTGTTTGTGCCTGTCGTTGCCCGCGGTGCTGGCACAGGGTTGTCAGGTGGCGCGCTGCCGCATGAAGGCGGCATTATTCTGGGGCTTTCACGCTTTAACCAAATTCTGGAAATTGATGCAGATAATCAAACCGCACGGGTACAGCCAGGTGTGCGCAACCTTGCCATCACGCAGGCAGCCAATGATTATAACCTGTACTATGCACCTGACCCTTCCTCACAGATTGCCTGTACCATTGGCGGTAATGTTGCAGAAAACTCCGGCGGTGTGCACTGTCTGAAATATGGCTTGACGGTGCACAATATACTGGAAGTTAAAATGATAACCGTTGATGGCGAACTGGTGACGCTGGGTTCATCTGCTCTGGATAATCCTGGTTACGATTTGCTGGGTCTCATTACTGGCTCTGAGGGCATGCTGGGTATCATTGTCGAAGTACTGGTTCGCCTGCTACCACGACCTGAAAAAGTGAATGTGATACTGGCTGCTTTCGATAAAACGGAACATGCAGCATCAGCAGTTGCCGCCATTATTGGTGATGGCATCATTCCGGCAGGCCTGGAAATGATGGACAAACTGGCAATTCAGGCAGCAGAAGATTTTGCCAGGGCTGGTTATCCAACAGACTGCGAAGCGATTTTGCTATGTGAGCTGGATGGCTCGGAAAGCACCGTGAAAGAGCAGCGCTTTCTGGTCAAACGGCAATTACGCTTAAAAAATGCAACCTCCATATTAGAAGCAGAGACACCGGAGGAACAGGCAAGGCTATGGGCGGGACGAAAATCTGCCTTTCCTGCTGTGGGGCGAATTTCACCGGACTATTACTGCATGGATGGCACGATCCCGCGTTATCAAATAGCGTATGTTTTACAGCGTATTCACGAATTATCACAGCAGTTCGAGCTGCGTGTTGCCAATGTCTTTCATGCGGGGGACGGCAACCTGCATCCCCTGATTTTGTATGATGCGAATATTGAGGGAGAACTGGAAAAGGCCGAGCGATTTGGTGCCGAAATCCTCAAGCTTTCTGTCGATGTCGGTGGCACGATCAGCGGTGAACATGGCGTAGGTAGCGAGAAAATCGACCAGATGTGTTATCAGTTTAACTCCAGTGAACTGAGTTTTTTTCATCTGGTGAAAGCTGCCTTTGACCCACACAGCCTGCTTAATCCCGGCAAGGCCGTGCCAAGCTTGCACCGCTGTGCCGAGCTGGGACAGATGCATGTGCATCAGGGACAACTCCCACACCCTGAGCTACCCCGTTTTTAAAAAAATACCAGGATATTAATGACCACAGAAAAGCATTTACTCGAACAGGTAAACTCTGCACTGGCACACAATACCCCGCTCAACATTCGGGGAGGAAACAGCAAAGCCTTTTACGGCAACCCTGTCGATGCGACCAATATACTGGATACCACCGCACATACCGGCATTGTTGACTACACCCCGTCAGAACTCTGTATCACCGTGCGCTGTGGCAC
>JALVFC010000321.1 GCA_027030285.1 Thiotrichaceae bacterium
ATAGTGGTCCTTGTAATAAAAAAACACTATATATTGTTGCTGTATTTTTTAAAAGCTAGTTCTCGGACAGTTTCCTAATCAATTGTTATTAGCTATAAAAGCTATAAAAAAGAAGCCATTAGCTGTAAAAGAAACCGTAAGGTTAAACTATGAACATTACATTCAGGTCATAAGGAATAAGATATTTTGTCTGAATCTGAACAAACAGGTAACGTGGGCACGGAAGCACCAGTAACAAGTAGTCCTTCTCTTTTTTCAACTTCACTGAAAGTATTCTTCGGAGCTTTGGTGGTTTTGTTTCGTACGTTGCGCGTTTTTTTTCTGGTGGCTGTAGTCATCGGCGCATTATTGGCGGCAGCTTATGTGTTGAAGCAGGATGAAAAAGTTACTAGTCAGTTTGAGGGTAAGCGTTGGTCACTGCCTGCACGTGTCTTTGCCCGCCCACTTGAGCTTTATGAAGGGAAAACCCTTTATGCACGTGATCTTGAAAAAGAGTTACATTTATTAAGGTACCGCAAAACTGGCAATCCTTCGTCAACAGGGCTTTACAGTAAAAAAGGCAACAGCTTTTTGATTCATACACGTGGCTTCCAGTTTGCTGAAGATGTTGAACCGGAACGCCTGATCCGCTTGACTCTGGGGAAAAATGGTCGCGTTACATCATTGAAAAATGCGAACAGCAAAGCCCCTTTAACACTGATGCGCCTGGAGCCTATTTTAATTGGGAATTTCTACCCATCGCATAATGAAGACCGCATTCTGGTAAGGTTGTCTGAGGTGCCGCCATTATTAACAGAAGGTTTAATCGCGGTAGAGGACAAGAATTACTACAATCATTTTGGCATAAACCCCACTTCAATTTTGCGTGCAGTCATAGCCAACATCAAGGAAGGCAGAAAGGTACAGGGCGGCAGTACACTGACTCAGCAACTGGTGAAGAACTATTTTTTGACCAATGAACAGTCCTACAAGCGCAAAGCGAATGAAGCCACGATGGCAATGTTGCTGGAATTGCATTACAGCAAGGACGAGTTGCTGGAAGCCTATATGAATGAAATTTATCTGGGTCAGAATGGCAAGCGGGCTATTCATGGCTTTGGTCTGGCATCACAATTTTATTTTGGCGTACCATTACGTGAGTTGAAGGCTAGCCAGATAGCTTTATTAATCGGCATTGCCAAGGGCGCGTCTTATTATAACCCGAGGCGTTATCCCAACCGCGCGACAGAGCGCCGTAATCTGGTGCTTGATGTCATGGCACGAGAAGGTGTGATGACAAAGGAACAGGCTGAACAGGCGAAGCAGGAGCCGTTGGGCGTTTCCCAGACACAACCTTCCTCAAAAAATCCGTTCCCTGCCTACCTGGAACTGGTGAAAGCACAACTACGCCGTGATTATCAGGAAGAAGATCTGCACAACGAAGGCTTGCTGATATTCACGGCCATGGATCCGATAATTCAGTTGCAGGCAGAAAAAGTGGTCAGAAACAGGGTTCGCAAGCTGGAACGCGCCAAGCGCATACCCCGTGGCAAGCTAAATGCGGCAATGGTGATTAGCAACGTAGAGGATGGAGAAGTCCTGGCCATTGTTGGCGGCACCAACTCACGCTATGAAGGCTATAATCGGGCATTGGTTGCCAAGCGGCAAATTGGTTCTGTAGTTAAGCCAGCAGTATATCTGGCAGCACTCGAGAGTAAAGAGTTCACTCTGGCAACACGGGTGAGTGATGCCCCTGTAGTTGTCAAGGTTGGTAAGGAATATTGGAAACCGAGGAACTATGACCACCGTGATTTAGGTGGTGTCCTGGTTGTCAAGGCGCTGGTTCTGTCCAGAAACACACCTACGGTAAGGATAGGAATCCGCACAGGGCTGGATAAGGTGATTCAGATGATGTATGACCTTGGAGTACATTCAGATATCAACCCATACCCTTCTATTTTGTTAGGAACATCCGAGCTAGCACCTATTGAAGTTCAACAAATGTTCCAGACGCTGGCAGCGGAAGGTACTTATACGCCGTTAAAAGGTATTCGCAGTGTCATGGACTCCTATGGCAAGGACTTAAAGCGCTATCCGCTTAATCTAAAACAGGTAGCCTCACCTGAAGCAGTGTATCAGGTCACTTATGCCATGAACCAGATCACACGAAATGGTACAGCAAAATATCTGTCAACCGTATTACCCAGATGGAAAAATTCCGCTGGTAAAACAGGAACCACTAATGACAAGCGAGATAGCTGGTATGCCGGCTTTACCGGTCAGCATGTGATGACTGTATGGGTGGGTAGAGATGATAACAAGCCTACGGATCTGACTGGTGGTTCTGGTGCTCTAAAAGTATGGGCAGATATGATGCGAATTTTGCCTACAAAACCTTTTAGACCCAAAAAACCAAAAGGAATCCGCTGGATCAAAATTGATAAGGACTCGGGGCTGCTCTATAACAGTGCCTGCGGATCTCCAAT
>JALVFC010000322.1 GCA_027030285.1 Thiotrichaceae bacterium
GGGTTCGAGTCCCCGTGGGGACGCCATTCTACTTTCTTCTCTTTATTTTGTAATTCTATATTGTCCCCATCGTCTAGTGGCCTAGGACACCGCCCTTTCACGGCGGTAACCGGGGTTCGAACCCCCGTGGGGACGCCATTTTCTTCCTCCCTCCCGTGCATAACCAATCAACCTTCTTTGCTTGTTGCGCTTTTCGGCATCTTGTGGTGTTATCTGCGCGTTAATTTAACCTGAAATACAAGTTTAACTGTTTTGCTATAGTTACAGTTAAGATCTCTGATTAATCAAAACCAAGATATCCATGACAGTAACGTTATTGATTAATAACCAATCACCTGGAGTATTCTCATGAGCAAGTACACAGCCACACTGATTGACAATGAAACGGGTGAAAAAATCGAACTGGACATTCTGCACCCGACTCAGGGACCAAGAGCCATTGATGTCACCCGTTTGTACCGACAAACGGGGATTCTGACCTATGACCCTGGCTTTATGTCTACAGCTAGTTGCTGGAGTGATATTACTTACCTCGATGGCGAGGAAGGTTTGCTGGAATATCGCGGCTACCCGATACAGGAGCTGGCAGAGCAGGGCAGTTATATGGAAACCTGCTATTTGCTACTCAATGGTGAGCTACCAAACGCAGAGCAGCTTGAGGAATTTTCTGGTCAAATTGTTCATCACACTATGTTGCATGAGCAAATCAAGCGCTTTTATTCCGGGTTCAGGCGTGATGCACATCCAATGGCTACCATGGTTGGAGTGGTAGGTGCTTTATCTGCTTTTTATCATGAGTATATGGATATCCATGATGAGAAAAACCGCTATGAAACTGCCATATTGCTTATTGCCAAGATGCCTACCATTGCTGCGTGGAGTTACCGTTATGCCAATGGTGTGCCTTTTATGTATCCAGATAACAAGCTTGGTTATGCAGAGAATTTCCTGCATATGATGTTTGCACTACCGTCGGAAGAATATACAGTAGACCCACTAATGGCGCGTGCCCTGGAGGTTATATTAATTACGCATGCGGATCATGAGCAGAATGCGTCAACATCGACGGTTCGCCTGGCGGGAAGTTCTGAAGTAAATCCTTTTGCTGCAATATCAGCCGGAATTGCATCACTGTGGGGGCCTGCTCATGGTGGTGCGAATGAAGCGGTTGTACGAATGTTAATGGAGATTAGGGATTCTGGTAAACCACTTGAATATTTTGTTGATAAGGCTAAAGATAAAAGCAATAAGTTCAGATTAATGGGGTTTGGACATCGTGTTTACAAAAACTATGATCCCAGAGCGAAAATCTTACGCGAGCTTTGTCACAAGATTATTGATAAAAGCCCGCTGGCATCAGAGCATAAAGTCTTGCTGGATATTGCCATGGAACTGGAAGGTGTGGCTCTGGAAGACGAGTATTTTATCAGCCGAAAGCTGTACCCTAATGTTGATTTTTACTCCGGTATTATTCTTCTGAGCATGGGGATTCCCATGAATATGTTCACAGTGATGTTTGCCATGGCAAGAACCGTAGGCTGGGTTGCACATTGGCATGAAATGATGGGTGATGATAAAACCAGGATTGCCCGCCCGCGTCAGCTTTATACAGGGAAGACGCATCGTGATTATGTGCTTGTTGATATGCGTTAGCGAAGACACTTCAGGGTGATGGCTTTAGCCATGCAAGTGTATAGTCCTGGATAAGAATACAGATAACCTGATAGGATAACTCAAGTAGAAAGGCAGTAAATACACACCGCAGGCGCGACTAAAGTCGTACATCTTTTCTGTATCCTTTTCTATTTCATTTTATATCGTTTATCATTGGCTCTTTTTCAAAATGTAAGAACCAATGCGTAAAGTCAGTATTTTGTTTGTCTGTATGGGGAATATTTGCCGTTCCCCTACTGCCCAGGCTGTATTTGAAAGTCTTGTGAAACAAAGAGGTTATGCAGATCGCATCGATATAGATTCTGCCGGTACGCATGCCTATCATATTGGTGAACAGCCAGATAGCCGTTCACAGGCTGCGGCAATGGTCAGAGGGATAGATATGTCATCGCAGCGTGCTCGTCGAGTTGAAACAAGTGATTTCGAACGCTTTGACTATATACTGGCAATGGACAAGTCTAACCTTAGTGATTTAAAACGCATGGCAAGCCCCTCTCAACGCAAACGTTTATTTCTCTTTATGGACTTTGCGAAAGAACAGGGCATAAAAGAAGTACCTGACCCCTACTATGGTGGAAGTCATGGTTTTGAGCGAGTTCTGGATTTAGTTGAATCAGCTTCAGAAGGCTTGTTTGCACACATCAAAGAGAAGTATCTGTAAAAGCTTATTTATTTTAACTTGCCGGTCAGGGCTGTTCATTGCTATCCGGAGGTCAACTATGGAGTCATCAGTTCATAGTTCTGCTTGTTTGCAACATTATTTAATTCGGTTCCCGCATTGGCATGTAAG
>JALVFC010000323.1 GCA_027030285.1 Thiotrichaceae bacterium
GCCAGAACGAATGACCCGGTTCAAACCCGCTTCTTCAAGCCCCATTTCTTCAAGAAAATCTTTTTGTTCATCCTCATCCAGTTGCGCTAGCTCGGATTCCATCTCTGCACAAACGGGGATTACAACCGCATCATTCTCGGCAGCGATAGCTTCTACCTGCTGTAGATAAGGATTATCAGTAAAGCCGTCTTCACTCACATTGGCAATGAACATCAAAGGCTTAATGGTGATCAGGTGCAAATCACGCAACCAGGTTTTTTCAGTATCTGTGACTTCAAATGAACGCGCTGCTTTGCCCTCACCCAAATGCTCTACCAGCTTTTCGTACAGAGCCTTTTGCGCGATCGCATCCTTGTTACCCGACTTGGCCACCTTGCTTACCCGTAAAACCGCTTTTTCAGCTGTTTCCAGGTCTGCCAGCGTCAACTCGGTGCTGATGACTTCTATATCACTTGCCGGATCAATTTTTCCAGCCACATGCACAATATCATCATTCTCAAAACAACGTACCACCTGGGCAATGGCATCCGTTTCACGAATATGTGACAAAAATTTGTTCCCCAGCCCTTCACCCTTTGAAGCACCTTCAACCAGCCCGGCAATATCGACAAACTCCATCGTTGTAGGCAATATGCGTTCCGGATTGACAATCTTCTCCAGCTCCTTTAAACGCAAATCTGGCACAGGCACAATACCGACATTCGGTTCAATCGTACAAAAAGGATAATTCTCAGCCTGGATGCCTGACTTGGTCAGTGCATTAAACAAGGTTGATTTACCAACATTGGGTAAACCGACAATTCCACATTTAAATCCCATTTTTGTACCTTAAAATTTAGTAACTATTCAGCGTAATTCATAACTGCTCAATCTCCATTGGAAGCAGGACTATTGAGACTGTACAAGTATTTGGTATAGCTTCAATTGTAGGGTGTGCCGAGGAACGAGGCGCGCCGTAAGTGCATAATTCATGGTGCGCCTCCTTCGTCGGCTCACCCTACGAATGAAGACTTGCACTTAGACTGCCTTGAACAGCCCTATCTACCACTGTGCAACTGATTCATGGCTTTTTGCATATCACCATCAACCACCAGATCTATCACATCCAGAGCTGCATCAATACCTCTTAGAATCTCAGCCTCTGCACCGGGGCTAATATGCGACAGTACATAGTCCACGACTTTGCGCTTATCTCCGGGGTGACCAACACCAATGCGCAGGCGTTTGTAATCCTTGCCCATATGCGCATGAATATCACGCAGCCCATTGTGACCACCATGCCCACCGCCTTCTTTGAGACGTGCCGTCCCCGGCGGCAGATCAATTTCATCATGCACGACCAAAATGGCATTCACGGGTATTTTATAAAAACTGGAGAGCTGCTTTACAGCCAGTCCGCTGCGATTCATAAAGGTTGTTGGCTTTAACAACCAGACTGGATGTGTCGCAATATTGACCTTGCAGGCTTCGCCTGAGAATTTGCTTTCTACACGAAATGTTTCATGCGCTGAGCTTGCCAGTGCATCAACAAGCCAAAACCCGGCATTGTGCCGGGTTTTGGTATATTTGACCCCGGGATTTCCAAGGCCAACAATCAGTTGTACAGGTGTACTTGCCATGCAGTTAATACTTATTCAGCATCACCTGTTGACTCGGCATCAGAACCTGTATCAGTTTCAGCACCACCTTCTTCTGCTTCTGCACTTTCAGATGCTGCACGCGGAGCCTGTATGGAGACAACACCCAGGTCCATCTCAGCCTTATGCTCTTCATCAGCATCTTCCATATGCTGTAATGCTAGTAATTCAACACCTTCTGGCATAACAATCTGACTAAGGTGAATTGAATCACCGATTTCCAGAGAAGAAACATCAACATCAATCGCTTCAGGTAACTTGCCAGGCATACAGGCAATCTCAATTTCGTTGATCTGACGTTGTAAGATACCACCAGCCTTGATACCAGGGGAAACATCCTCACCTACAAAGTGCAGCGGTACAGAAGTCTGCATAGACTCTGACATTTTGATACGCAGTAAATCTACATGCAACACCTTGGGCTTAACCGGATCACGCTGATAATCACGAATAATTACATTCTCTTCAGCACCACCATCAATTTCTACCTTCAAAATAGAAGAAAAGAAACTTTCTTCCAGCTCGTAACGGAGCAATTTTGAATGCTCCAGAGAAATCATTTTAGGCTCTTTGCCAGCGCCATAAATAATGGCAGGGACTAGCCCTTCTTTACGCAGGCGGCGGCTCGCACCTTTTCCCTGCTCTGTACGCGCCCTGGCGTGTAATACTATCTGTTCGGACATAATTTACCTTCTCTAAAAATAATAATAGCCAGACCGCGACCAGGCTGACTATTGAAAACTGTTTAACAATAAAGAGAACGGCAGCCATCAAAAGCTGCTACACCTCTTCTATAAATAGCTCACTCACTGATTTTTCCTGGTAGATCCGGTCAATTGTTCTTGCCAGAATCTCTGAGACGCTAAGCTGGCGGATTCTAGCACACTTTTGGGCTGTTTCGCCAAGGGGAATTGTGTCCGTTACAACTAATTCATCCAGAGAGGAAGATTCGATATTTTTAATGGCATCACCGGAGAGCACAGCATGGGTCGCATAGGCGACCACTTTAACTGCTCCCTGCTTTTTTAGCGCAGCAGCTGCGTGACACAAAGTACCCGCTGTATCGACCAAATCATCAATAATGACACAGGTTCTGCCTTCAACATCCCCCATAAGATGCATAATGGCAGAAACATTGGGTTTAGGACGACGCTTGTCAATAATTGCCATACCAACATCACCACCAAGCAGTTTTGCCAGTGCCCTGGCACGTACAGCACCACCTGCATCTGGTGAAACTACCGCAATATTCTTATAATTTTGCTCATTGATATCTCTGGCAAGCACGCCAACGGCATAAATATTATCAACAGGAAGATCAAAAAAGCCCTGCACCTGCTCGGAGTGTAAATCTATGGTTAGTACCCGATCAATGCGGCTACTGGTCATCATATCTGCAACCAGCTTGGCGGTAATGGGAACTCGACGTGAACGTGTACGCCGATCCTGACGTGCATAGCCATAATAAGGAACAACTGCCGTGATACGTCCAGCAGAAGCACGATACAGGGCATCTGCCGTTATCAGCAGCTCCATCAGGTTATCATTAGTGGGAGCACAGGTTGACTGGATCACAAAAACATCCCTGCCACGTACATTTTCCAGAATTTCAACGTGCGTTTCACCGTCACTGAAATGTGTCGTTGTCAGGTTTCCAAGGGAGATGCCGAGTTGTTCGGCGATGGACTGTGCAAGCTCTGGGGTAGCTGACCCCGCGAAAATCATCATCCTGTCTTGTTCAGGCATGAGTGGTCTCGTCTTTAGTATTTAGCAATCCTTTAACAGGTAACTTGTCAGAGAAACCCGAACGAACGCTAAAGCAAGAAATAAAATGGCTGGGCCGGCAGGATTCGAACCTGCGCATGCCAGGATCAAAACCTGGTGCCTTACCGCTTGGCGACGGCCCAACTGAATGGTGTATAACGTTTGCCTGTGTCTTATTTTACAAGAAAGCTTCTAAAGGTGAAACATTTACACCTTTGGCAACAAAACCTTCCCATGGTTCAGGTAGCTTTGCCAATATTTCTTCAGCTACCTGCTGACTATCCACGCCAGCAAAAATACAACTGCCGCTTCCGGTCATTCTGGCTGGAGCATATGCCGAGAGCCAGTCCAGTGCTTTAGCCATCTGGGGATAAAGCCTGACTGCCACAGACTCCAGAACATTCGTTCCGTGCCCCTGCAGAAAGTCGGGTATTGTGATTGGAAGACAGTCTCGTGTCAATCCCTCTTGACGAAAAATTTTTGCCGTTGAAATGGACACATCAGGCTGTATCACCAGATACCACTTTTCAGCAGGCTGCACAGGGGTTAACTGCTCACCAACACCCTCTGCCCAGGCAGCAAAACCTTGTATAAATACAGGCACATCCGCACCCAGCTGCAACCCGGTTTTCGCCAGTTCGTCTCTTGATAGACCACATTGCCACAGTTTATTACAACCACGTAGCACGGTGGCCGCATCAGAACTACCACCGCCCAAACCTCCCCCCATGGGCAAATGCTTCTCAACAAAAATATCAACACCCAGCTTAGTGCCTGTTTGTTTGCGCAATAAATGCGCTGCTCTAACGACAAGATCATCCTGTTCAGCCACTTCAGGATGCTGACTGATGCGCCGAATCTTCCCCTGTCGGTTTAGTGACAGGCTAATCCGGTCACCATAGTCAAGGAACTGGAAAACAGTCTGTAACAGATGATAGCCGTCTTCGCGCTGACCAGTAATATGCAGGAAAAGATTAAGTTTTGCTGGTGCAGGCAGGACAAGCTTTGAGTTCATTAACGCCACTCACGAATACGCATTTTAACCTGCACAGGTCGGGGCGTAGTGCGTGAAATTTTTATCAGACCTGGCAAGGCATAGGAATCCGCTCCCTGATATTTCGCATAATTAATCGTCCAGCCAGCCTGTTGCAACACCAGTGGCCGTCCCCTGCTATCCAGCTTCACGGCGGTTACCGGGTAAGCTGTTGAAGGAATACCACGCACCCAGTATTGCATACCGTTCACGGGCAACCTGACATGCAAATGTTTCTGGATGAGATTTTCCGGACTGCTATCACTGTAAGTCCGTCCGTTTGCTTTTAGTGTAACGCCACTGGCGGTCTTGGACACCTTTGCCAAGGTGTTTTGTGTCAAGGGATGTTTGATGTGTATGACATACTGAGACGCAGAGCCTTGCTGCCACTGAATACCAAAGGGCCAGTTATCACCCCGATAGCTTACGCTGGCGCGCCCACCCAGTTGCCAGGCGACCTGTTTTGCCAGCTTTATCTGGCGGGCTTTCCAGTTTTTTTGCGCGGCAGCGGCACTAGTGGGCTGTCCCGGAGTTTGGTTGGATGTAGTGGAACAGCTACTTAACCAGAGTGCCATACATAATAAAACTGCTATTCTTTGGATTGTTGTATTCATCATGTGTTTTTCTTACTTTTTTAACTACTTCTTCGACGAAATGATATACAAGGTGGTAAATTGTTGATTATCAGGGCTTCGACAGCAGGGATGTACTTACAGCATCCCTGACTATCAATAACTTGTCACCTCCGCTGCTTATTACGCCGAGTACTCACTCTTACTTTTTGATAATCGCCTGCATCTTTTTTAATAGCTTGCTATCAGGGTGTTTTTTCAGCATTTCATTTAATACCCTGGTCGCTTCATCCTGCTCACCTTTTTTTGCCAGCACCTCAACCAGGTGACTTGCCACTTCCGGATCCTGAAGCTTTTGATATGCCAGACGCAAGTAACGCTCGGCATCCTGCAAATCACCCTTGCGATAGGCAACCCACCCCAAGCTATCGATAATAGCGGGATCGTCCGGTTTTAGCTCATAGGCTTTTTTTATATAACCATAGGCTTCATCAAAGCGTGAGGTATGCACGGATAGAATATACCCCAAGGCATTTAATGCCGCCGGATGATTGCTGTCAATGGTCAGAATCTGTAGTAATTTTTCCTCGGATTTCTGGATTTGCTCAACATCCTCATAAAGCAGAGCCTGAGAATAGATAATGTCCAGGTCATTTGGAAACAGTTGCTCCGCTTTTCTGTTGGAATCCAGTGCCTCCTCATAGCGACCATCCTTGCGCAACAACTCACTTTCCAGCAAATAAATTTCTGACTTTAGCTTGTTCCCCTTTTTGTTATCCTCAGTATGTTGCAGGCGCTGCTGCAAATATGCCAGCGCACTCTCCAACCCCTCCTTCTCCTGCAATACATTCGTGATACGCAAAGGAATTTTCATGTCATCACTATCTGCATCTATGGCTCTGTACTCCCGCAATGCAGCAACATACTTCTTCTGTTCTTCAAAAATCAGTCCGCGAAAATAATGCGCATTGAATCCCTGCCCCTTGACCGATTGCAATTTTTCCACCAGAGGCAGACTTTGCTCATACCGCTTGTCACGCATATTGATGGCAATCATGTCTAATAACAACTCGACATGATCTGGATGCTTTTCATACACCTGCCCCAGTAAAGCAACTGCTGCATCAACTTTCCCCATTGATGCCATAATGCGCGCATAATCCTGTTGCGTCTCAGGGTCAGCTGCCTCTGCAATTAGCCGTTTCAGCTCCTGCAATGCCTGTTCCGGTTTATCAAGCACGCTATATGCCTTGACGCGCAATAAAGCTATCTTGTTCTGCAACTCCTTGTCTTTTACCTGTGCAAATGATTGCGATGCGGATATCACTTCTTCATATAAACCAGCACGCATGGCAAACAGGGCTAAATAATAACTGGCGTTGTCTGATTGCCTATCTGCTGATTGCTGGAGATATTGTTTGAGTGTGTAGTAGGCGGCTTCCATATCAGCCTGACGTTCTAGCAATGCAACAGCGACATCAAGCGATTGAACACTGGTCGCAGATACCTCTTTTGAAGCTGCGAATGTCGCTTTAACAAGTTGCGAGAGTATTTTGGCGGATGCCACATAATCTTTATGCTGTTGATAAAGCAATACCAGATACTGGTTGACTTCATCTGCATCAGGCTGGATTGCTTTCCAGCGCTTTGCTGCGGTTAATGCCTGCTCATAGTCACCACTTTTTATAGCCAGTTCAGTGGCGCGCCTAGCGATACCAATATTGCCTTGCTCTTGAGATATCTGATCAGGATTATCCTGGACATCACGCGCTGAGGCTGCCAGTAACTGGCTATATAGCTGACTGGATTGCTGATAATCTTTTTGCTGGAAGTAAGTCTCTGCCAGCAATACATGGTAGATATTTTCACCATAGGCATCCAGCTCTTGTGTGTTGACCTGACTGGCTACTTTCCGGTTTACCTTCCCGTCAGACTGAAGCATATGAGCTTCATCTCCTGAAGGCACAGCCAATACCCGTGCCGCTTTGTCATCTGATGAACAGGCGACCAATAACAGCAAAACAAGGGTAGTGAATACTTTTGCAAGCCCGTTTACTAGTCCTGATATTGACAAATGATGCATTAGCATTACCGTTTTTTATAGTAATAAGACCATCATATTACACAATAGCCCCGCAATTAAGGAAATATTTTGATAACCACTTGTAATCTTCAGGCGACTAACCGAAAATCCCGAGCTGTTAACAGCATATGGTAAAATTACTGCATGTCCATTCTTGTTGTCGGAGTCAGCCATCACACCGCCCCTGTCGATGTGCGTGAAAAATTCTCATTTTCAGCTGAAGAACTGAATCAGGCGCTCAGCGTAATGGGTGAGATTGCAGCTGAGCGCATTATTCTATCGACCTGTAATCGTACAGAATTTTATCTGGCAACTGCTAGCACTACGGATAACGGCAAACAACTACAATCCCGACTGACACAGTGGCTGGCTAAATCACGCCAGATTGATCCTGCCAAACTGACTTCATATTTATATACACATTTTGATGAGGATGCTGTTAAACACATTCTGCGCGTAGTCAGTGGTCTGGACTCCATGGTATTGGGTGAACCACAAATCCTCGGCCAGGTGAAAGCCTCACATCAACAGGCAATGGAGCATAAAACCACAGGTCCAGTACTGAACCGTCTAATGCAGTATTCATTCACCACCGCTAAAAAAGTGCGTACACAAACCGCAATTGGTGCAAACCCGGTCTCTGTTGCCTATGCCGCGGTGAGTCTCGCCAAACAGATATTTTCCAAACTGGATAAACAGACTGCCTTGCTGGTTGGTGCCGGAGAAACCATAGAGCTGGTCGGCAGACACCTGCATAGTAACGGTATCGGACATATCATTGTCGCAAACCGCAGTATTGACAAGGCACAACATCTTGCCAATGAATTTGACGGTGAAGCTATTGCCCTGGAAACCATCGCAGAGCGCCTGGCAGATGCCGACATCGTAATTTCATCCACTGCTGCCCCGATTCCCATTATTGGCAAGGGCAGTGTCGAACGTGCCTTAAAGCAACGCAAGCACCAGCCGATTTTTATGGTTGATATTGCCGTACCACGCGATATCGAACCCGAAGTGGGCAAGCTGGATGATATCTATCTATATACCGTGGATGACTTGCAGTCGGTAATTGAAGAGAATATGCAATCCCGTCAGCAGGCCGCAGAGCAAGCCGAGCAAATGGTGGAACAGGAAGTTGGCAGCTTTATGGACTGGTTACGTGCACAAAGCCAGCTACAGCTGATACGCGACTATCGTACCCATACCAACCAGCTGAAAGAAGATGTGCTGCAAAAAGCACTCAAGCAGATTGAAAATGGCAAATCACCTGAAGATGCCCTGCAGTTTCTTGCCCATACACTCACCAACAAACTATCTCACGCGCCAACAGCAGCCATGAACAAGGCAGCACATAGCGGCAATATTCAGTTACTGGAAGCGGCGCGTGACCTGCTGGACTTAAATAAAAAATAAGGTATTCGTTAACCGTGAAAGACTCAATTTATGCCAAACTGGAAAACTTAAGTGAACGCTATGAAGAAATCTCGGTGTTACTATCTGATCCGGACGTGATCAGCGACCAGGATCAGTTTCGTAAGCTATCTATGGAATACAGCCAGCTTGAACCTGTGGTAAAAGAGTTTGCCACGTTTCAGCAAGTGTCAGAAGATCTACAAACAGCACAAGAAATGCTCGATGACCCGGAGCTTAAGGAAATGGCGCAGGAAGAGATTCAGGATGCCAACGCAAAGCTGGAGGCGCTGGAGCTGAGCTTGCAAAAGCACCTGCTCCCCAAAGATCCCAATGATGCCAGCAATGTGTTTCTGGAGATTCGTGCCGGTACGGGGGGAGATGAAGCGGCCATCTTTGCCGGAGACCTGTTTCGCATGTACACTCGCTTTGCCGAAAATCAGGGCTGGAAGGTTGAAATTGTCAGCCAGAATGAAGGCGATCATGGCGGTTACAAGGAAATCATCAGTCGCGTCATAGGCAATAACGTGTATTCCCGCCTGAAGTTCGAATCCGGCGCGCATCGTGTACAGCGCGTGCCAGAGACAGAAACCCAGGGGCGCGTACACACCTCTGCCGCCACTGTTGCCATTATGCCGGAAATTGACGAAGTCGAAGCGATTACCATTAACCCTGCTGACTTGCGGGTAGATACCTTTCGGGCTTCGGGAGCTGGTGGTCAGCATGTTAACAAAACAGACTCGGCGGTGCGGCTAACGCATTTACCAACAGGAGTTTCCGTAGAATGTCAGGACGGGCGTTCACAGCATAAAAACAAGGCGCAGGCTCTATCCCTTTTGCAGTCAAAACTCTATGAAG
>JALVFC010000324.1 GCA_027030285.1 Thiotrichaceae bacterium
GTAAGTAAGACCAGCAGTGATCAGCATGGTGAGTAAAACGACTCCCAGTGTTTTAAGGCAGCCCGAACCTTGTGGGTCTGGGGGTGTAGGGGGTGTTGCAGGTTGTGTGCCAGCCATAACAGAGTATTCCTGAGGTAGTATTCTTGAAGACAAGTATATCAAACAACTTGTAATCTCACGGATGTCTATTAGACTTATGAGTAGTTCTTTGTGACGGGTTTGGGTGTTTCAATTTTCTTCGAATTATCCCGATCATGCATCACACAACAACAAATCACACCAAATTAACGATTCACTACGGAAAACATCTCTATGAAAGTTCACCTGAAAGAACAAACAGAAATCCACCTCTCAGACCTGGGGGGCGACGGCTTTGAGCAAACGCTGGAGCGTGAAGGACTCTATTACGGCGCGATTGCCATGTTTGTGACCTCATTGGGAAGGTGTACTTTTGCAGTGCTTGATAACTATGCATTACGACTGGATATGGAGTCGAGTGATATTACCATGCAACTCAACTGGGAGTTTAATCACGAACCGACCACGATTAGCCAGATTGATATGAAAATAAAATGGCCTGCACTGCCAGAGAACAGATTAAAAGCCGTACAGCGTGCATCTCACAAGTGTACGATTCATAACACAATTAAAAACTGTGTAGATATCTCGGTAACAGTGGAAAATTAACAGAAGGTAGCAATCATGTCCCAGCTCAAATCAAGTGAACACTCACCCCCTCTGGCCAATACACTTGAAGTCGAGCCCGGTCAGCCACTGTGGAAGCGTGTGCCTACAAAGGACGAGCAGGGAAATTACCTTGGTGACTTTATGATCATTATCCCAAAACTCAATAAACAGGGAAAGCACACAATCAGCCAGACCATAAACAGGATTGGACAGGTCTTGCAGTATTATGAAGAAGCCGTAGCCTTTGCCGACCTGAATATGAAAACCAATGTACTATGGATCTCCGTTAAGCCAGCCCAGGCAATGTGTATCGAGATTTCATCGGCGATTATTACACATGTACCAGGAGCCAAGCTGGTGGGCGAGCACCCAGATTTTGTCTAAAGATAATTGTAACTACTTAATCTGCCTCAAGCAGTGGGAATACCTGACCAGCTATTGCCAATGGGGAGACTTGCATATTAGCAATGTGCTGGCAGAAAGCGCTATCCTCCCCTTTGCCGTGGATCGCAAGGCATGGCTGTTTGCTGACACGCCGCAGGGTGCATGTGCCAGTGCCACCTGTTATTCATTGATAGAAACCGCCAAAGTAAATGAGCTGGAGCTGGATCCGTATGCTATATCCACTATCTACTGGAACACGTTGTTACGGCTGATTCGCTGGAGAAGTGGGAGGCTCTTCTGCCATGGAATGTGCCTCTGGCGAAAATTCAAGTAATGGGGAGGTAGGCAGGTTTAAGCGCGCTTACTTTGAACGTAAGAGGTGAGGCTCCCTCATCGTCACCCCCTACGCTACAAGTCACCTTTATCACTGTCTTTATTGTAATTCATGACCTCTTCCTGGCATTTTTTTAGCAGCTCATTCGTTACTTGAAGCTTAGACTCTGCATCAATCAGGCTGGCTTTATACCGGTCATTCGTTTGCACAGTTTGAGTATATTTGTTCTCTAGCTTTTTATAATCTGTTGTTAGCTCTTCCAGCTGGCGAGTGATTTTTTGAACTACTTTTTCATACTCTTTATTGGCTTTCTCAAGTTCTATTTGTTTCGAAGTGACTATTTTGTCAGTGTCATTCGCTTTATTAGAGTTTATGAGAACCTGAGAATCAGAAGTGTTATGACGCGATTCGACTTCTGACAGCTTGCTGACCATATCATCCAAGCGGGAATTTTTATCGAACAATTCGGTTTTAGCCTGGTCTAGCTGTTCTTGTAGCTGTGATAATTGGGCATTTTTTAGTTTCAATTCCTGGCTTGATAATTCAGCAGCGCGGTTCATGCGCGATAACCTGGACTGGATCTGGTGATACCTTGCCTGGAATATCTTGCCTTGCTTGTTCTGATTGTTTAATGACTGATTCACATATTCAAGGTCAGTAAAGCGTTTTCGCCATCGCTTTTCTATGATTGCAAGCTTTTTGCGGTTATCGCCCCTGACAAACCAGCCGATTGCTCCACCCAGTAGCAAGGTGGCTATCAGACATAACCAGAGTTGTGAATACAGGTAACTCATTCTTTAGGTTCCTTAAGGATTATTATTTCTATACGTCTATTCTGCTTTCTACCTTCAGCTAACACATTATCGGCAACAGGATTCGACTCTCCAAAACCCTGCGCCAGGATTCGTTCACCATCAACGCCTATCTTTATCAATATTGCTTTGACTGCTTCGGCACGTTTTTTACTCAATTTCTGGTTGAATACTGCTGATCCTTGCGAGTCCGTATAGCCATTTATTTGCAGTTTATATTTAGTACACTCCTGCAAAATTTCTCCAATATCTTTCAGTGTTTTCTGACTTTGGGGTAACATTTGAACGGATCCTGACTCAAACTTTATAGGGTGCTTCTTCAACAGACCTGTAATCTTTTGCTGGCATTGCCTGGTAACTTTATCTGCTGATTGTTCTGGTGGCTCAGCAGGTTGAGTCGCTGGTTCATCAGAAGCCACATCAGGCAACGCAGCTTCACTTTCATTATCGTCACTATTCTCTTTGGATACAGTAATATCGTTTGTTACTGAAATACCCCCCTCTAGCTGGGTGGACAAAGTAGTTATAATCTGGTCTCGCACATCAAGGTCAGGGGCAACTCCTGACAATACCAGGTGATTTTTGTTAATTTCCAGTTTGCCTTTTTGCAGCTTCTTAAGAGCTTCAAGACCTGCTTTAGTAATGACTATCCAGTTATCTGGTTCTCCAGGCTGTTCTGTAAGCTGATCCAGGATAACCTTGTCCTCAAACTCTTCCATCAGGTAACTAATGAGGTTGTGATGCGTATTTGTATCTGGAGTAAATCCCTTTACCGTGATTTTTGAGCCATCATTTATGATAGTTAGTTGGTAACCCTCTGCACTGTCATTGATAATAATCTCATCGATAACTTGACGCACACCCTCTACCTGTACAGTTTTATCTACGTGTCCTCTAATACCCGGATCGTTCGTTGTACCACGAACTGTTATGTCCCGACCTCTTACCTCGAGTTTGACAAAGTTGTAACCAGCATTTTTTAAAGCCTGTGTGGCACGATCAGTAATATCTTTTTGTATTGCAGGAGCTGCTTTTATATATACACACCAATATCCAAGCATCAAAAATAGAAGTAGCCCGAGAAGTAATATCAGTAGTTTTTGCATGGATGTCTTTGCCCTGCAGAGATACAAACGGAATAATTTAATGATGCTGGTTAAGTACCCGACGGCTGTCCGAGAACAAGAGAAGCTATTAGAAATTTGCTGCTTCCTGTGCTCACAACCTCTCAGATCATTAAAACATGGTGATGGACATCCCCATACGGTAAATGTATGGTTGATTTCCAAACTTAAATATATGTTTTTTTTGGTAGGTAATGAACCAGATAGGGACTAATAACGACTATTGGCGAGATAGCTCCGATTACTGGAAGAAGCAGCGTCGAAAACCGTCGGTTTATCCTTTTAGAAACTAATTTCCATACTAACTTAAGAATGAGGGTTGAATAATGATAGTGAACAAGTTACTAGCAGTTGGTTTATTAATAGCAAGCTTGAATACAGTTGTCATCGCAAATACTGAAGCTCAGCCTGTATTTAAAGTAGCACATATAAACTCAGTAGGCGTACTGAATGTAAGAAAAAAACCCGCTGCCAACTCAAAGGTCATTTTGCAACTTCCAGCTGATTCCAGCTGGATCCTTAAACGTACCGCTGAACACTCCGGAAGGTGGCAAAAAGTTGTCTGGGGGGTCAAGGAAGGATGGGTTTATGATTATTATCTGGATGCTGATAACCAGGCTAGCCAGCAGCTTGAGGAATACCAGCAATGCGTTGCCAATAATCCCGGTAATTCGCTATGTTGTGGCTATAAGAGCACATCTGTAGGCAGAAACAGGTCAGGGAAAACACCTCCTATTAAGACATTTATGGTAATTAATGTTGCAACTGGGCAAAGCCTCAATGTACGTGAGCATGGGAGTGTTACTGCAAGAAAAGTTACGACCATTCCACACAATGCGGTTGGTATCGTAAAATTCCCGGGAAAGCAGGTGAAAAGCAGAAACGTTGTGTGGCAAAAAATCCGCTGGAATGGTAAAGATGGCTGGGTTAATGCTGCCTATTTGAAATATGACCCGATTATTTCTGACTACAGAAATATTGTTCAGGATCTTTGTTCGGCTCAGGTTGCTTTGTAAAGTTATAATAAGCTTCGGAGTTCAAGTCCTTGAACTTCGAGGCTTTAAATTCTACTGGCGGAAAATAAACAACCTCCGCATGGCGACTAAAGTTCTACGTCCAGTTACTTTACCTCTCTTATCACGTAGTTATTGCCATTTTAATGAGTTTACCGAAGTAACAAAAGCTATCCCTTATTCCCGGGCACATAGTCTTTTGTTCTGATAGCTACAACACAGGTTATTTGCGTGCATAATCTGCCGTCTTTTGTAAAGTAGGCGTAATCAAAACTTGGTGTACTGCGACCTCTTTTTGATAGTTCCTTTCTAATGCTCTCTTCTTTTTCTGCCGGAAAGTCAAAACGCAGTTCAAGGTCAGTTGAGCCTGGCGCGATAAAGTCAACGCTCAGATGTCGAGTCCAGACTGAATAGCCGGGAAATACACGCGCACAGGCAAGTGGTGCAATAGGGTCAGCTAATGAAGCCTGAAACCCTCCAAACATACTATCCCCCATATTTTTGGAAATCCAGGTTAGGGGCAGAAGAATACGAATTTTTCGCCAGTTATTATCAAGTTGGAGTACCCTGATACGCATTAGCCACCAGGGCGGATACCATTCAAGACGCTTTGATTCAGGCAACCAGCTGAAATATTTTTGGGATAGGCTAATCGGGTTTGACATGATTTTCCGCACCTGTAAGACCTGCGAGGCAGAGCAGGGGACTGCTTCAGTAAATCTTGATATACTCCTGCTCTATAAATTAATCACTGACGTATAGTATAGGGCGGCATGTTTAAAAGTAATAACAAATTTAAGCACTTTGTTTTTCTGATTCTCTACATTTTGATCTCCCAGTTTGTAGTGGCTGAAGACAGTGCGCAAACTGATAAACCTATATGGGCAGGAATGAAAACTAATGCTCCAGCTACGGATAATACTGATTCAGGTTTTGCTGCCCCCCCCCCAGAAAGTACATCGACTGTGCAAGCTGAAAAACTTAGCGCGACAATTATTGCCAGTCAGCTAAATGTTCCTAAAGGTGAACCTGTTACCTTTACTCTGCAAACAAATGCTTCAGATGTTCGTTATTACTGGATCAGTGAAGGTCAAAAAGGATCCAAAAAACAATTTGTTGTTGATACCTCAGTACTTGAAGCCGGTAAACATAGGGTGAGAGCCACTGTAACCAACAAACTACGCCAGCAAGCTCACGCATCACTATTTTTTAATGTATCAGCCCCTGCTGCAGTCGTAGCTGCCCCGGACTCTGATAACTCTAAAAATCCTGCTACAGTCATAGAGCTGCCTGCAGCCACTGCAGGTACGTCTCAAGCTGATGTGCCTGCTTCTCCAACATCTGATAATGATCAAACGGATTACAATAAAAAAAGTGACACCAGCAAGCATGACGCAATAACTGAGCCAGATAAGCCGGATGAACTGCCTGCTGCTACAGAGTCAGATAAAACAACAGATGACGAAACAGAATCTGTCTCACTGCAAATAAAGCCTGATCAGTTAAGTATTAAACCAGGTGATGATGCCACGTTTACCTCAAGCTTCTCACAAGCCGATGGTTATCGTTTACGATGGAAGTTCACCGACAAAAGAGGGATCAACGATACCTTTGTTATTTCATCAGTTAACCTGTTACCTGGCATCTATGAGGTGCACTTGACTGCTATAGATGCCAATGACAAGGAATATAAAGCTCAGGCTACATTGACTATTACAGATAAAAGCAGCACGACAGTAACTGTTCCTGATGTGTCTGGTCTTGATATTGACGCTGCGACGGCGTTACTTCAGCAACAGGGTCTTTTGCCTGGTGAGGTATCGCAACAGGAAACCGCAACAGGTAATGGACTTGTTCTGGAGCAACGCCCTAAAGCTGGTGAGCAACTGGAAAAAGGGCAGGGCGTAGATCTCGTCATCAGTATTCCTCCCGCAATTGTTATAACTCCCAACCTACTTGGCAGAAAGCTGGAAAATGCTCGCAAGGAGTTATCTACAGCAGGTCTGACTGTCGGTCAGGTTTCTGAAAAAGTAGACGATAACGCAATTGGACTGGTGCTAGAGCAAAACATCCCGGCTGATACTGAGATCAAGCGAGGATCCAGTGTTGACCTGGTGATTGGTAAAGCAGCACCTAAACCACTGAGCGTGAGTATCAACCCGGTTTCTGCGATAGCTGAAGCGGGCACAGTTGCTGAATTTAACGCAATTATCGTCGATCCAGAGATTGACAATAATCTTACGTTTTTCTGGAAAACCGGTGATTTAAGCAGTTCCGATAAAACATTTAAAATTGATACCAGAAAACTTGCTGTCGGCGAACACAGCATAGAGCTAACCGTAAAAGATTCAGATGAAAGAACAGCTGAAGCTACCGCCACGCTAGAAATCACCCCAGAAACTGCAACTATTCCTGACATACATGGCAAATCATTGGCAGATGCACAAGAAATACTCAAGCAAGCGGGTTTCAAGGTTAATATTGCCAGGCGTCAGCCAGCCAATGTTAGCGAAGAGCAAATTCTTCAACAAACGCCCAAAGCAGGGGAGAAAGCCGTAATTGGCTCAACTATTCAATTGACACTCGCTATACCTCAGACAGTTGAATCAACATCACTTTCCTTGTCGGTTGATCATCCTGAAATAAAGTTGGGTGAAAGCGTAATCTTTAAAACAGAACTTGATCCAATACCTGAAGACAAAGAAATACATTATGTCTACTCAATTAACTCCGCAAAGAAAGCCAATGTCCAACCGACACTTGAATGGAAACCTGAGAAGGAAGGTATTTACAGTGTCTCCGTCACGGCTTTTAGTGAATCGGGCATCCTTGCGAAATCAGAGGCTGTCACGGTAACAGTTGCGCCAAAATGGGAATTGCCCGTAGCAAAGATTGTTCCTGAAATGCAAGTCATCCATCAGGGTGAAAAGGCAGAGTTTATTAGTACATCAACCTATGATCTGAATACCACATTGAGTTATGACTGGTCATCAGACACATCACATGGTGGCAGTAAAAAGCAGTTTGTTTTTGATACATCCGATATCACACCAGGATCCTATAACGTACAATTAACAATAACTGATAAACAGGGTAATACATCAATAGCAAACGCCATGCTGGTGGTGCAGGCGGAAGTTGGTAAGACTACGTCCAGTAGCACAGGGCAGGGCGGTGAAAAAAATCCCTCTGATAACACAGCAACACCGCTGGATACTTCTACAAATGTAGCGGACTCTGATACAGGTGATGTGCAAATTCATTTGAGCACAAGCAGGAAGTTTGTCAGCACCAATACCAAACTACAAATCAAGGCAATCAGCAATAAACCACTGCAGAATGCCTATTATTATTTTGAACCTGGTGATGGACAAAATACACAATGGTTATCACAGAGTGAACTCACTCACTCCTATAGTGAATTTGGAACGTATCTGGTTCGTGCTGCGGTAAAGCAGGGCGACAAAGTGTATTACTCTGACAGTGTCACTATTTGGGTATGGTCACCACTGGTTTTAGTGCTAACGGCTGGTATTGGTTTATTTGCCTATTTATTTATGTGGTGGTGGACTAAAAGGATTCCAGCGCCAAATAAGCCGATAGACATTCCTCTTGCTGAAGATGCTTCCACTAGAAAACCGGAAGTAGTAGAAGAACAAATACCACTGAAAGGTGACGAGAACGATATTGTTACCGAGCCCAGGGAAGCAGAAAAGGAACGCACGGTAGGATCTATATTAAAACGTGCATTGCTACAATTTATACTCGGACTACTGATTTCAGTTATCGTTATCTATGTTATACTTAAATCTATAAACCTATTATAACTGATTGATATATAAAAGGAACACTCTGTGATAACTGATTCACACTGCCATCTCGATAAAGTCAAACTGGATGCCTTTAATGGTCGTATTGAAAACATGCTGAATGATGCTCGCGCTAAAGGAGTAACCCAGTTCCTGTGCGTATGCATAGATATGGAGCATTTCGAGGATGTACATACCATCGCACAAAATTTTGATGATGTGTACTGTTCAGTAGGTCTACACCCAACCCATCGTGATGGACTGGAACCGGACGTTGAATTATTGGCAAGACTCTCCACCAAGGAACATGTCATAGCTACTGGAGAAACCGGACTTGATTACTTTCATTTCAAGAACGGTGCAGATATGACATGGCAGCATGAGCGTTTTAGAACACATATTCGAGCTGCCAGAGAAACAGACAAACCGTTGATAATCCATACCAGAGAAGCTAAAGAGGACACAATCAGAATCCTGCGTGAGGAGAAAGCAGACGAAGTTGGTGGTGTCATGCATTGTTTTGTCGAAGACTGGGAAACAGCCCAACAAGCGCTTGATCTTGGCTTTTACATCTCATTCTCAGGCATTGTTACATACAATAGTGCCGAAGAACTTCAGCAAGTTGCAAAAAAAGTACCAGAGGACAAAATACTCATAGAAACAGACTCCCCATGGCTAGCACCAACCCCAAATCGCGGCAAGCCTAATCGACCAGCTTATGTGACCTATGTAGCCGAAAAGATAGCTGAATTACGAGAAACTGATTACGAGCATATCGGTAAAATAACCACACGTAACTTTAATACCTTGTTCAAAAGTAGCGACCCTGGGTAATTGTGTGATGTATTTACAGCGCCCGAAATACTCAAAACTTACCGACTCCGCTGTTTAGTACGAGGTACACCAAGATTACTATCACTGACATGGTTATACTGAGTTTCTCTTGATGCAGCACATGATGCATTTGTACATAGTTGTCAGGTTCCATGTGATCATGTTCCAAAAAGGAGCTATCCTTTATTCCGAACGCGCCAGATATTGAGCGAGTGGCTCAAGAGAAAACAGGAGGAAGCATAACGCTCAATGGCAAGGAGTTCACCGATCGTTTTAGCGTCAACGGAAAACGCAAACCTACCGGCCAGCACCTTTTTGATCAACTGTGTCAGGCAAAAGGCATTGAACAC
>JALVFC010000325.1 GCA_027030285.1 Thiotrichaceae bacterium
CGGCTAATCAAGTCATCAACCACATCAACACGTATGGATTCAATAGTGTTGCTAATATCTTCAGCCTCCAGGAGCTCGGAGCGTTGCTGGTAAATTACTTTGCGCTGGTCATTTGCGACATCATCATATTCCAGGAGGTGTTTGCGAATATCAAAGTTATGCGCTTCCACCTTGCGTTGGGCATTTTCAATGGATTTACTGACCAGACCTGCTTCAATGGCCTGACCGCGCTCCATACCCAATTTTTGCATAATGCCCTTGACACGCTCAGATGCAAAGATACGCATTAAATTGTCTTCCAGCGACAGGAAAAAACGGGATGAACCAGGATCACCCTGACGGCCAGAACGTCCACGCAGCTGGTTGTCAATACGGCGGGATTCATGCCGCTCTGTACCTACAATATGCAAGCCTCCTGCCGCTACGACTTGCTCATGACGTTTTTTCCATTCCGCTTTTATACGTTCGATTTCTGCCGGATCAGCATCTTCACCTAATGCAGCCAACTCTGCATTAAGGTTCCCACCCAATACAATATCTGTTCCCCGACCTGCCATATTGGTAGCAATCGTGACTGCCCCTGGGCGTCCTGCATTCTCGACAATATGTGCTTCACGTTCATGCTGTTTTGCATTTAAAACTTCATGAGGGATTTTCAGCTTGTTAAGCAGACCTGACAGCAATTCTGATGTCTCAATGGAGGCAGTACCAACCAGAACAGGTTGTCCCTTGTCTCTGGCGTATTGAATATCCTTGGCTATAGCCTCAAATTTTTCTTCCATTGTCATATAAATCAGATCATTGCCATCTTCACGTATCATGGGACGATGCGTTGGAATGACAACTACTTCCAATCCATATATTTCCTGTAACTCGTAGGCTTCTGTGTCTGCCGTACCAGTCATACCAGATAACTTGTTGTACAGACGGAAGTAGTTCTGGAAGGTGATTGATGCGAGTGTCTGGTTCTCGGGCTGGATATTGACACCTTCTTTGGCTTCAACTGCCTGGTGTAAGCCTTCTGACCAGCGTCTGCCTGGCATGGTACGCCCGGTGAATTCATCTACTATAATGACTTCGCCATTTTTTACGATATAGTCAACATCTTTCTGAAACAGGGCGTGCGCTCGTAATGAGGCGTTTAGATGATGAAGTATACTGATATTGTCAGTATCATAAAGGCTGGTTCCTTCGGGTAGTATGCCTGCTTTAATCAGCATGTCTTCAACCTTTTCCATACCTTCTTCACTTAAGTGAACCTGTTTGGCTTTTTCATCAACATTGTAATCCCCTTCGCCAAATTCATCGGCTTCTGCGAGAGGTTGCTGTTTTTTAAGTTTGGGGATGATTTTATTGATTTCTTTATAGAGCTCGGTTGAATCCTGGGTTGGCCCGGATATGATCAGCGGTGTTCTCGCTTCGTCAATAAGGATTGAGTCAACCTCATCAACGATGGCGTAATTTAGTCCACGCTGCACACGCTCTTCTTTTTCAAACGCCATATTGTCGCGCAGATAATCAAAGCCAAATTCGTTATTTGTTCCATAGGTAATATCCGCTGCATAGGCGGCCTTCCGTTCAGCATGTGACAGACCATTAACGATCACACCTGTCGTCAAGCCCAGAAAACCATAGAGCTCGGATAATTGCGTAGCATCACGCTTCGCCAGGTAATCATTGACGGTAATAACGTGGACACCATCACCAGGAAGGGCATTTAGATAAACTGCTAGCGTAGCAACCAGGGTCTTGCCTTCACCTGTTTTCATCTCGGCAATATTGCCATCATTCAACACCATAGCGCCCACATGCTGTACATCATAATGGCGCATACCCAGGGTGCGTACACTGGCCTCTCGTACCACTGCAAATGCCTCTGGGAGTATATCTTTTAGTGTTTGTCCGTCTTTGAGACGTTGACGGAATTCGTCAGTTTTGGCCTGTAATTGTGAATCACTCAGGGCGGAAATTTCTTCTTCCAGAGCGTTTATTTTATCAACCGTTTTCAGGTATTTTTTGACCAGCCGATCATTGCGGCTTCCGAAAATCTTTTTAGCAACAGCACCCAACATGTGGTTTTGACTCCTAAATTATGACGCTTTTTCTGCGCTGAATATGTTCCTTTTCACTCCCTGATAGGAACACTTGTTATTATTGTTTTGAATTCGTATTAATTGTGCAGTGAATATAAGGCAATTCAGTCTGTTTACAAGTGCAGAAAACCAGCCAGCAAGCCACCACCCAAAAATTGAAGCAGATTATAAACAAGCTAGCTGCGAATTACCTTAATCTTTCGATGAATTAACTAAAATTTCACACAGTTTCTTGATTCTGCCATACTTCCTGCTACTCCAATAAGTCACAAAGGCAGTAAACATGGAAGCAAGAGTAAAATGGCTTGATCATATGAGTTTTGTCGGTGAATCCGGCAGTGGACATTCTGTTGTCATG
>JALVFC010000326.1 GCA_027030285.1 Thiotrichaceae bacterium
CTAGAATGTAGAGGGAAGCTCTATTGGTTGTTCAAATGCAGTGTAATCTGCTGTATCCATTCCTGAGGATGTTATGAAAAAACAGAAACAAAGCGGATTTGTTAACCTTACCACATTGTTTATGCTTGCTGTGGTGTTAGCCGGTTTAGGATTTATGTATTACAAGGGCTACCGCCTGAATGTGGCGACACACTCGGGGGTTGGTCCTGCAGGCAACGGCCAACAAGATGGCATGTTCTATACTGTTCAGGTTTCTGTAACGCCCGTTGAATCTAAAGCGATTGAACTGTCAAATGCACTGGAACAGGATGGTTATGATGCTTATTACGATACTTATGACACTGGTCATGGTCGGCAATATAAGGTTCGCGTAGGTCAGTATGAGGATCACCAGTCTGCCAAAGCTGTCATGCAGCAGGTTCGGCAACGCTACAGGCAATTTCGCGACAGCTTTGTCAGCAGAACAGCTAGCAACTAGTCGTTGCCGAGATTCCATTGCTGAACGCATATTTTTCTTCAACCTTTTCTAGCCCGAACAATGGAAAAGTTACAGTAAATTCCAACTTAAGGTTCTAACTATGAGTTCCATCACATATTTAACAGCTTTCGCAATTGCACTTGGCTTGCTATCACTGGCCTTCTTTGTGATGTTTTATCGTCGTGCCAATAAGCAGATGTCTTTTGTACGTACCGGTATGGGAGGTGAAAAAGTGGTTATCAATAACGGTAGTATGGTACTGCCGCTATTCCATAACCTAATCAAGGTCAATATGCAAACCATTGAGATTCCCATTAAGCGTGTAGAGGAGAATGCACTGATTACCTCAGATCATTTACGGGTTGATATTATCGCTCATTATTTTGTCCGGGTTGATACAGCACCCAAAATGGTTTCACTAGCTGCACAGACTATGGGAGCAGATACATTTAACACCGATAAAGTCATCGATATGTTCGAGGAACGTTGTGAAGCTGCCCTGAATGCTGTAGTAAGTCGCATGACGATGGAAGAACTGCATGTGAACAAAGAACAGTTCCGCGATGAGGTGCAATCCTTTATCGAAGATGATCTGGCTTCCAATGGTCTGGTTTTACAGTCTGTAGCACTTACCCACATTGACCAGACTGATGCCCAGTTCTTTGATGAACAGAATGTATTTGACTCACAGGGTTTAGCAAAACTCAAAGAGCGTGTCGCAGCCGACAAGAAGAAACGTGTTGATATTGAAACCCGTAATGAAATTGAAATCCGTGAGATGGAGTATGAAGCCCAGAAAAATGCCATTGACTATGATAAGCAACTGGTTCAGGAGGAAGAAGAAAAACGTGCTGAAATTAACAGGTTAAAACAACAGGCTGAACTGGAAATTGAAAAGGCCAGAATTGAGAAGGAAAAGGAAGTAGAGCTGTTCCAGCAACGTAAAAACATTATGATCGCAGCCGGACAAAAGAAAGTGGCTGAAATCTGGATTGAAACGGATGAACTTAAAGCACAAGCTGCCAAGGCTTCGGAAGAAGTTATTACCTCACGGGAGCGAGCTCAGGCTGAACGAAACCGCGAGATTGAAGTAATAAGTGCAGAAAAAGAAGCACAACGCCAACGTATTATTGCTGAAGCAGGAATGCAAGCTGAAGAGTTTGCCAGTAAGGGTACAGCGATGCGTTATCAGGCTGAGGCTGCTGGAAAACGCGCTATTAATGAAGCTGCCAACCTGCTATCCAATCAGCAGATCGACATGAAGGTCAAGATGCAGATTGTTAAACAATTACCTGATATTGTTAAAGAAAGTGTTAAACCACTGGAAAATATCGAAGGTATCAAAATTATGCATCTGGATGGACTGAATTCCGTCGCTGGCAATAATGGAGCTGGAAGTAATGATGGTGGTAATACCCCTGGCAACAACGGCGGTAGCAATGGCGGTGGAAGTCTGTCAGATCAGATTGTTGATAGTGCTTTGCGCTATAAGGCCCAGGCGCCTATTGTCGATGGTTTGCTTAAGGAAATAGGAATTGACGGTGCAGGAATTAGCAGCATTTCAAAGTCACTAAAAGATCAGGTAACTTCAGCTGAAGAGTAGGCGTTTTATTATCGGTGCCATAGATCCGCGGACAGGATAACCTAGGAAATATAAAGAGCGCTCGCCCCAGATTACCGCGTTTTATACTATTTCTATGCAAATGCTTGAACTGATGAAAATGGGAACCCGGGACAAATAAAATACTCGATAGTCACTGTGCAGTGCTGATATATTCGATAGCATTACTGATGCGCTGCAAGGTGCGTGCCTTACCCACCAGCTTGAGGGTCACATCCAGCGATGGTGACATAGCCGTACCAGTTACAGCGACTCTAAGAGGTGGTCCTACCTTGCCCATTTTCAGCCCCAGCGACTCACAGACATTTAGAATCACACCATGAATAGGCTCAAGATCCCA
>JALVFC010000327.1 GCA_027030285.1 Thiotrichaceae bacterium
AAATCATTAATAACCTGTTGAGTAATGCTATTAAATTTACTCATGAAGGAGAAGTCTCACTGTCAGTCTCTACACTAAAGGAATCTGCACAGCAAACCACTCTGCGTTTTGAAGTCAAGGACACAGGTATTGGTATTCCGAAAGAAAAACAGGCGTCTCTATTCCAGGCATTTACCCAGGCTGACACGTCAACCAGCAGAGAGTACGGTGGCACAGGCCTGGGGTTAACCATCTCCAAAAATCTGGTTGAAATGATGGGTGGTGAAATCGGCTTAAACAGTGTGGCGGGAAAAGGCTCTACTTTCTGGTTTGAATTAACCTTTGAGACACTTAAAGATACTGGCACATCTACTCAGACACTAGACAAGCTAAATATCCTTATTATTGATGATAATAAGACCAACTGCCTGATTCTGGATAATTACTTGCAAGCTCAAGGCGCTAACAGTGTAGTTGCCTCAAATACACAAGCTGGCTTGTCTCTCTTGCGCAAAAGTCATCAACAAGGCAATTTCTTTGATGTGCTATTACTGGACTTGCACATGCCTGATGAATCCGGTGCAAAAGTGGCTGAGACTATACGCAAAAATCCCGATTTTGACCGACTGAAAATCATCCTGTTAAGCTCAATTGGTCTGGATACCACAATGAACCCTGAAGGATACTATGACCTTATGCTAAACAAACCTGTACGGCAGTCGTTCCTGTACGATGCAATTACTACGGTGCTAAACCGTAAAACCCGCCATGAAACAAAGCCTGAAAAGCGTGTGTCAAATATCTCTACACTAAGCGGGCGTATCCTGCTAGTTGATGATAGCCGGGTGAATCAATATGTTGGAAAAGAAACATTAGCAAAACTGGGGCTGGACTTCGATGTCGCCAGCAATGGTGAGGAAGCCGTAGCCGCACGAAAAAACAAACACTATGATGTAATCCTGATGGACTGCCAGATGCCAGTAATGGACGGCTTTAAAGCCACACGACACATCAGACAGTATGAACAGGAACAGGGCGAAAAAGAGGTCGTAATTGTTGCGTTAACAGCCAATGCTATGCAAGAGGATCAGGAAAAGTGCTTTGCCGCCGGAATGAATGACTACTTATCCAAACCTTACTCGCAACAAAGCCTTTTCGAAGTGTTAGCAAAGTACCTGTCAGACAAAAAAGAAAGTGTAATAGAACTCAGGGAAAGTGAACAATTGGAAGATGTGTTGTGATGAACTATGAATTCCTTTTTTTACTCGGCTTTGGCATCCTGCGTCTCCAACGCCCACATCCCATGTAAGAGCAAGTCACTCAGCCTGTGAGAATTACTCTATACTCTTCACAGTTAAGAATACCTCAGACAAGATATGCCGCACCGAGGTATTCTTGATCGTGAGTAACTATTCAGATTCCAGGATAATAGGCAATGAGTACAATTTCTCTACCTGATAAATTTCTAGGCGTTTGTTATCAGCCAGCAAGAATTCCCGGAGTTGAACAACAATCCAACCTGGAGTTAGGCGCTAACTGCCAGCTTTATGCCTATGAGTTATTGCGCTATTTTGGCGTTGACTTGCCGCCATTTAGATCCAGTGAGTTATGGGCAGACAACAAGTATACTGTCGAAGTAAAAACACCCCGGGAATTAGACCTGATGCTTTATCACAGAAAACAGCAATCGTATGGTGCCCACGTTGGTATTTATTTTGGAGATGGTAAAGTACTGCATCTTTCCCGGGAAATAGGTTACCCGGCGATACAACCGCACGAGGAACTGTTGGCAGATCCGAAATATGCTTACCTGATTGGAATAAAAAGACCGCTATTAAAAGCCAGATTCTCCTGATAATGAAGCAAGCATGTCAGTTTGCAAAGGTGTCTCTGAACAGCTAACTGGCAAAAGAAAGTAAAACGTGAAGTGTTTAAGTGATTGACAATAATATTAAAAATGGCGCGCTGGGGAGGATTCGAACCCCCGACCCTCTGGTTCGTAGCCAGATACTCTATCCAACTGAGCTACCAGCGCGTGGTTTAGGTGGGATAAGCAACGATGTTGCTGAGGTCGCGTATTTTCCTTGTTTTATGCGTGAAGTCAAGCGAATTATAGCGCAATTCAAACTCTTTTCCCTACTCTTTGTTCTGTTCCTTTTAGTACCTGATAGTTCCTGGGCGGATGGTGCTTTTATTAAAATTGGCGTGTTAAATGCTCAGGGTGTGAGCAATGCACAAGTCATTAATCAATGGGAACCAACCAGCGATTACCTTGCCATGAAATTGCCGGGTTACGATTTTGAGATTGTACCGCTGGGTTTTTATGAAGTTGAAGCGGCTGTCGGACAGGGTAAAGTTGATTTTATTCTTACCAATCCCGGTATCTTTGTGAACCTGGCTGCGCGCAACTGGGTCACTCCCCTTGCCACCATGAACAATGTGATTGATG
>JALVFC010000328.1 GCA_027030285.1 Thiotrichaceae bacterium
ACGTGACTTTAGTGACCTGCCATTGGATCTAAGAGGAACAGATTTTCAAATCCGTACATGGCAAGCATTATGCGAAATCCCCTATGGTGAAACTCGTTCCTACCAGCAACAGGCACAAGCCATGAGTCGCCCCAAAGCTATACGCGCTGTCGCTAATGCCAATCGCAATAACCGTATTAGTATTGTCATTCCCTGTCATCGGGTGATTGGTAAAAATGGCAGCCTGACCGGTTATGGTGGTGGTCTTTGGCGAAAAGAGTTTCTGCTTGCGCTGGAAAAGAGCAAATACCTGGAAAAGCAATCCAGCACTGGTTGACAGGCACAGGATAGAGGTATACTCCCACATCAGATTTTTTAGCAAGGACTCTTGTCGATGAAACTCTCTTCTCTTACCGCTGTTTCTCCCGTTGATGGTAGATATGCCTCTAAAACTGCTGCACTGCGCTCCTATTTTAGTGAATACGGTTTAATTCACCATCGGGTATTCGTTGAGCTACGCTGGTTACAGGCTTTGGCACGCCATGACCAGATCGTTGAAGTTGCTGCTTTCAGTGATTCTGCAAATGCATTTCTGGATAACATCAGCGAAAACTTTACGGAACAGGATGCCGAGCGCGTAAAGGAAATTGAACGCACCACCAATCATGATGTAAAGGCGGTTGAGTATTTCCTGAAAGAAAAGGTGGCTGATAATGCGGAAATCCATGCAGTTACCGAATTCTTTCATTTTGCCTGCACCTCGGAAGATATTAACAACCTGTCCTACGCCCTGATGCTTAAAAATGGACGTGATGAAGTCATTGTTCCTGTATTGGACAAACTTATTGCACAAATCCGCGAGCTGGCACATGAACACGCAGCAGTGCCGCTGCTGTCCCGCACCCACGGGCAACCCGCCTCACCTTCCACTTTAGGTAAGGAAATGGCAAATGTGGTATACCGTTTACAGCGTCAGCTTGAACAGATCAAAAGTGTGCCAATTATGGGCAAAATAAACGGTGCTGTGGGTAATTACAATGCGCACCTGAGTGCTTATCCAGAGGTTGACTGGGAGCAGTTTGCCAGGGAATTTGTCGAGTCGCTGGGCCTCACATGGAATCCCTATACCATTCAGATTGAGCCACACGATTATATCGCTGAACTGTTTGATGCCCTGGCACGATTCAATACGATTTTAATTGATTTTAGCCGTGATATCTGGAGCTACATTTCAGCAGGACACTTCAAGCAGAAAGTCATCGAAGGTGAAGTAGGCTCGTCTACCATGCCACATAAAGTCAATCCGATTGATTTTGAAAATGCCGAGGGAAACCTGGGAATCGCTAATGCCATCATGACGCATCTGGCACAGAAACTTCCCATTTCCCGTCTGCAACGCGACCTCACCGATTCCACCGTATTGCGCTCCCTGGGTGTGGGACTGGGGCACTCAGTCATCGCCTATAGCTCCTTAGAACGCGGTATTAACAAACTGGAAGCGAATGCAGACAGCATGTTGCAGGAACTGGATAGCAACTGGGAAGTGCTTGCTGAACCCATACAGACGGTTATGCGTCGCTATGGCATCGAAAAACCCTATGAAAAACTCAAGGCGCTGACACGCGGACAACGTATCACCCCGCAAGCGCTGGAGACTTTTATTGACACTCTGGAAATACCCGATGAGGCAAAGCAGTCATTAAAACAGATGACACCAGCAAACTATATTGGAAATGCTATCGAGCAGGCAAAAAAAATATAACCACAGTTTCAAGGACAAGATAGCTGATGAATACTGCCGTACTGCCCGGTGGTTTCAGTCAGGACAAATTTCTGACTGAGTACTGGCAACAAAAACCTTTGCTAATCCGGCAGGCATTCCCGCATATTCAGCCTCCCTGCTCTGCGGAAGAACTTGCCGGTCTCTGCTGCGGCACCGAAACCCCGGCTCGCCTGGTGATTGAACAGGAGCGAAACCGTTGGCAACTGCTTCAGTCGCCTTTTGAGGAAAGACACTTCCTAGAACTCCCCGACACTCACTGGACATTGCTGGTCAATGACTTCGAGCAATACTACCCAAAACTGCTTGAGGAAATAATCAGTCACTTTCGTTTTATACCCGACTGGCGCATTGATGACCTGATGATCAGCTATGCACCCGAAGGTGGCTCAGTTGGACCGCATATTGATGAATATGATGTGTTTCTGATTCAGGTATCCGGAGAGCGTCAATGGATGCTGGATCCCGATGCGGACGCCAGCAACATTTTGCCGGATTGCGAACTCAGTATACTGGCTGAATTCAATGCACAGCAGGACTGGACACTACGTGCTGGCGACTTGTTGTATCTGCCACCGCGTCTGGCACATTATGGTATTGCCCAGGCAACGACTGATCCACATGGTTGCATGACCTACTCGGTTGGTTTTCGTTCACCAAACCA
>JALVFC010000329.1 GCA_027030285.1 Thiotrichaceae bacterium
TGTAGGTATCTTTCTGCCGTGAGATAACGAAGCTGGTTTTAGCTGGCGGGTTGTAAGTGATAAGCTGTACCAGTTTTCCATCTTTCTTTTCAGCACGTAAAATGTAACCAGCAGTAACCTTGTCGAGTTCTTTTTTGATGCTGTCTATTTTTTTCAGCTCTTCAAGTTGAGTGTTGGAAATATCTAATCGGTAAAATATTTTGCTCAGCTTTTCCTTGGGAGAAACAACGTATGTTTTCCAGTTCTTTTCTTCAAGGTAGCTAGAATCCAGCAATTCATCACCTGCAGACAGTGTTTCAAGTGAAGCCAGAGGGAGTTCCTTGGTTAGTGTTAGATACTGAGGCTTAACTTCATTCTCGGGCGCAGTATTGGAAATGTCTTTTAAAATATTGCTGGTGGTTGTGGTGGCTGCTAGTAGTTTGTCTACAGAAAATGCCCCAGTGTTGTGGTAGTTGTGGTAAATGCCAGCTGCAAGCAAGAGCGTGCCAGAAAAAGCTAGCAGACCTTTTGAAGTTTTACTTAATGATAATCTTCGTTTGTTGGTGGCGAGGCAAGAATTTCGCTCGCTGACTGCCGTGCTGTTTTTCTCAGTAGGCAGTTCAAATTGTTGCATAACTTCAGCCCAGTTTTTATGGATCTTCTGATCCATGGGCGTCGAGTGTTTGCTCAAAATTTCCTCCAGTAAGCCCATCCTAGATGGGGCTAGCAGTATGCTAAGGTGCACTATTTACCATAAGTGACAGCATGTGATCAATAATCTCATTGATTGATTACAATTTTTAGATGACCAAGCTCCGTGCAAATAGAGATAGCCTGGTCGAGTCGTTTTGAGAGTTTTCTTGCAAATGCAGATAACATAAACTTTGCTAAGTTTGATAACATTGAGTTCTTTTTTATAGTTAAACTTAACAAATGTCAAACTAAACAGCCGCTTTGTAGATGTTTTCCCCATAATTGGTGAGCAAGCCGGGAGTTTACAGTGCAGTTGAATGACAGCAATTGAACAATATGGAACCTATCCGAATGCTGAATATAGAAAAGAGTGTAGAAAATATACAAAGAGGAGTCGAGGAGATGCTTGTTGAGAGTGAGTTAATCGGCAAGCTTAAAAAAGGAAGACCGTTACGGATTAAGGCAGGGTTTGATCCTACTGCCCCTGATTTGCATCTTGGGCATACTGTGCTTATTAATAAGCTGAAGCAGTTCCAGGATATGGGGCATGAAATTTTGTTTCTGATTGGTGATTTTACCGGAATGATTGGTGATCCAACCGGGAAGTCAGCTACACGACCCGCTTTAACACCAGAAGAAGTTCAACAAAATGCAACGACTTATAAAGAGCAGGTTTTTAAAATACTGGATCCTGAAAAAACAAACGTTGTTTTTAACTCAAGCTGGATGGGGCAGATGAATGCAGCTGATTTAATTCAGCTGGCAGCAAAGCACACTGTGGCGCGTATGCTGGAACGTGATGACTTTAACAAGCGCTACAAATCTGGGCAACCGATTGCAATCCATGAGTTTTTGTATCCACTTATTCAGGGATACGATTCAGTGGCATTGAAGGCAGATGTGGAAATAGGTGGTACCGATCAGAAGTTTAATTTACTGGTTGGTCGAGAGCTACAGAAGCATTATGGGCAAGAGCAGCAAATAGTATTGACAATGCCTTTGCTGGAAGGTCTGGATGGCGTACAAAAGATGTCCAAGTCATTGGGTAACTATATTGGCATTACGGATAAGCCCGATGATATGTTCGGTAAAATTATGTCAATCTCAGATGATCTGATGTGGCGTTATTATGAATTATTAAGCTTCCAGCCAATGTCAGTAATACAAAAGTGGAAGCAGGATGTTGCAGAAGGTGTTAATCCCAGGGATGTAAAGTTCAAGTTAGCCATGGAGTTAATTGAACGGTTCCACAACAAGGAAGCAGCAGAGAAAGCCCTGGCTAATTTCATAGCGCGATTTCAGAAGGGCGCAATACCGGATGAAATGCCTGAGTTTACTTTGAGCGCCAAAAACGAGGAAGGTTTGCCAATAGCGATCTTATTAAAGGGTGCAGAAATTGTGCCAAGCACCTCAGAAGCATACCGGATGATAAAACAAGGAGCTGTGAAAATAGACGGACAAAAGGTAGAGGATCGTAATTTATTGATAAAAAAGGGTTCTGTTGCAGTTTATCAAGTAGGAAAACGCCGTTTTGCCAGGGTTTCAGTAAATTAATAAAAAAAACTGTTGACGCTAGTTTTGGGGTGTATATAATGCGCATCCCTCGACGGTCATAATGGCAGTTAAGGCACACACATTCCGAAGCGGATGTGAGAAAGATTTAACAAGAAGAGCAGATAAGTTTGTGTGGAGGTTTGTAGTCTTGCCTGGCGGTAAGAAGCAAACCTTAACTAACGAACTGTTAATTT
>JALVFC010000330.1 GCA_027030285.1 Thiotrichaceae bacterium
CACCGCCTTCCCACTTCCCTTTACTACACCAAAACATGTGTGTCGGGGATAATGGTGTAGCTGCTTCGGCGCAAAAGTATTTGCAATCGGCACAACTCGGCTTTCCCTCCAGTTCTTTAATGTGTTTCTGGATTGATTTACGCATCTTTAAAAGCTCCTCTTTTGATGGTCGCTGATTGAACGAAAGCCACGCATCAATTTCTTTTAATAACTCTATTGCGCTCATCTTGTTGGTGTTTTGGTTATTAACTTCTTGTACTGCTCTTTGGCGATAGCTTCAAAATCAACAATAATGCCAGTGGCAGAAAATACCATGCGGACATAATCGCCCAAAGAAGATTTTGGGTCTGCTACCAAATGTTGCACGCGATGGACATGCAAAAAATCCCACTCAAACAGCCACCCCACCTGTTCAAAATCCATCTGTTTAAAATTGTCAGCATATTTAGCCGGCATCGGTATAGCCGTAATGCGTTCATAAAACTCATTTAAGCTATTCATTTTTTCGGCCACATCCACCTCCTCAAACATCACCTCATATTCCCCACACCCGGTCGCGTCAAGAAACACTACCTTACAAAGGCGCCATTCGTAATCGTCATCCCCGCCGAGTTCATCCCACGCTTCTGAACTTTCATATTCAGAAACAAAGACATAATCTCCGATATGAAGTTCTTGCAATGGCTCTTCTATTAGTTGTAGTTTCATAACCTATTTTTTTTATCAGTTCTGCGCCTCGATTTTTCGGGCGCGTCATATCGCAAGTGGCATAATTGGCACATTGCTTTCAGTCGGTCAATGCTCACTTGCCTGTTACTTTCATCGTGGTCAAGGTGTGCGATTGTAAGCACAACCTTTACCTTCTTCATTTTTCCGTCTAAGTTCTCGCGTTCGGCATCCCGCCTATCCCGAAACCACACCGAGCGCATCTTACGCATTCTCCCTTTGCACGTCCACACGCCTACCGCCCAAACCTCCTGACCGTTCTTCAATCCACAGACTTCACATTCGTTTCCTGCACGCTCAAGAACAGTTTGCCTCATTTGAGGCCAATTGTCAGGGTATTTTGAATAATCAATAGGCATATAGATACATAATAACTATTCCTAATATCAAAACATCCCACTTCATCACGAACAGCAACACCTCCAGAACGATACGCCCGACAAGGGTTAAGTGAAACCACTCCGTGCCTCCGCTTGCGTGTCTGTGGCCGCGTGCAGGTTTCGCCTCATACCGCACGGGGGCGAATAGCAGGTGCAACAACCGCTCTTTGGCGTATGCGCCCCAGAACATACGCATACACCTTTTCATCACCACTCGCCCGCGCGTTGAGCTATCAACCTGCTCTATCCGCAAGTCGGGGCGTGTTGTCACCCCGATTTTGCAATTCTGTATCAACAGGTCGAACGGAGAGAAAGCCCCACCATAAACCTTCTGCATGATGTAGATGTACTGCTTCTTCATGCGTTCAGGGTTTTTGCAATTGCGTTGGCTTTGCTCGCCAATGCATCCATTTGTTTGCCTTGCTCCTCCGTAGCGTTTGGAAACAGCTTGCGGTAATCAGCAACGGCAGACGCTACACTCGCCGCACTCGCTGCGGCCACGGCAAGCTCCCCGCGCCGTTGGGCCTTTTCTGCGAAACGCAAAATCATTTCGCATTCAGCGAGCTGGTTTGTTAGGAATTGCGTTTTCATAACATGTGGTTTTCAGCAAATGAATAATACTCATCTCGACCACAGTAAATTATGTGGTCAAAGACCTGAACGTCAAGTCGGCTCAAAACCTCTCTGATTTCCCTTGTTATCGAGATGTCGGCCAAAGAGGCTTCTTGAGTACCGGATGGGTGGTTATGCACAAGTATCACCGCACAGCACCCATCTGTATTGAGTGCTAATTTAGCGAGTGTCTTGACACTCACTACTGTGTTACGCTCTGTACCGTGGCCAATCTGTATCACGTCTATAACGTGATTTGAACGTGTGAGCAATAAGGCCCACATGCTCTCTTTATCAGCTCCCTCAAATATATTGGCGACAACATCGAGAACGTCCTGTGCCCTTTCTATTTTTGTAGGCGTGCCATACATCGCGTTGATGTCTTCAACGATGCGCTGCAACTGCTCCTCGGAGCAATGCCTGCAAAGTATTTTGTTTAGGCGTCTGTTAATCATTTGTCCGTTGTTTTGTCTCTTCTATAATAGACCTACAATACTCAACTATCTCTATGCAATACACACACGTCACCTCCTCTTTTGTACGAATACCCATACCCCACCCGTCTCCGTGTATGCTGTCACCCAAAATATCGTGCCCACACAAAGCATAGTCTGCTTGGCCGGCACCGACATAGTGAACAACTTCCCTCCCGTCATCATGTACCAGTAAGACCCTGTTACTTTTAACCTTTTTCACT
>JALVFC010000331.1 GCA_027030285.1 Thiotrichaceae bacterium
TCGGCTGACCAGCAATAAAGATTTTAGTGATTGGACAGTTCCCTCAGGGCATTATTTTATGCTGGGAGATAACCGAGACCACAGCAATGATAGCAGAGTTTGGGGGTTTTTATCTACAGATGCAATTCTTGGAAAGGTGACATCAATTTGGTTTTCTTTCTCTGGCAGCTTTCGTCTGGAAAGAATCCACTCAGTAGAGTGACTGGGGCGCATTAAAAGCTGAGGGGGTGATATTTTGTATCCTCTTAAATATACTGAATCCGTGACTTCACGCGATGCATTGGAGTCACGGATTCAGGTTCAGTATCAAGAACTACATCAAGCCATGTCGCTTAAGTTTGGTGCGTAGTGTTGCACGGTTTATGCCCAGGTACATCGCAGCTTTGGATTGGTTACCAAAAGTATATTTCATAGTTGTGGCAAACAGAGTTCTCTCTATCTCGTCAATTATTTTACGGTAGATGTCATCGGGGACTCGGTTCTCATGGAAGCTATCAAGGTATTTTGTGGTCATTTCCTGGATTATGCTATCAAGAATATCTGCGGAAGAATGCTTTTCAGGTATGCTCATAATATTTTGCTCTTTGTTGTTATGTTTGCCAGATTAACAATCTATTTTCATGCCTTTATCCAGTTTCATTTGGGTGTAACCGGTAAATAGCAGAGAAGGTGCGAACAGGTACAGCTTAAATTTTCCGCGATTTAACAATAGTCAAGCTGAATCGTATATTAATTAAACTGGTGGTGGTTACAAGTTGATCATTATCAAGTGGGTATGATTAAACATTATACACTTCATTGTGAGTTTGATTCTCATGACACCTGTGTGTACTGCTATTACAGGTATGCTATTACTATGGTAGAACTTGAATTCCAAAAACTTGAGTAAGAGATAATTTGAGTGAGCTTTATATAGGTGGCAATTTTTCCTTTTCGGCTTCAATCCAGTCTTTTACGTCCTTAATAATCTCGTCTGCTTCGCGTCCTTTAGTCAGAATTTTTGGACCGATGCTGATAGTGATAGTCCCCGGTTTTTTTATGTAGCTATGCCGGGGCCAGCTTTCACCAGCATTGTGGGCGATGGGGATAATCGGGTAACCGCTATAACTTGCAAGTATTGCACCCCCCATTTTATAGCGAACCTTTTTGCCGGGGGCAACTCGAGTTCCTTCAGGAAACATGCAAATCCAGATACCATCATCCAAACGTTCCTTGCCAATCATTTTGATCTGCTCAATAGCTGTACGTCCGGCGGATCTGTCAATGGCGATAGGGTTCACCAGTTTGAGTGCCCAGCCAAAAAAAGGAATATTAAGCAACTCTTTTTTTAATACCCATGCAAAAGGTGGGAGCAAGGTGGGAATTGCCATGGTTTCCCAGGTGGACTGGTGATTCGCCAGTACAATACAGGTATCAGATTTGTCGATATTTTGTGGGTTTTTAACCATGTAATGGACCCCACAGGTCACTTTTAACCACCAGACATTAATATACGCCCATGTGATCAAAACCTGGAATGCCATTTCCGGAGTTAGTAAAAAAAGCAGGGGGGTAAGCAGTCCATAACCTATGGTGATTAGCCCGTATCCTGCCCAGAAAACAGTGGCCCTGAAGCCAAGCCAAAGTGTGTTTAGTGTTTTCATGAATGTGAGTGTGTTAATTGTTGCAGCATATCCCGCAAAGCAATACCACGATGACTGATACTGTTCTTAACATCAGGATCAAGCTCTGCCGAGCTGCATTGATGGGTAGGAACATAGAATAAAGGGTCATATCCGAAACCATTGTCACCATGGCGCTCAAACAGGATGCTGCCTTCCCAGCTTGCATTGGCAATTAGCGGTGAGGGGTCTTCAGCATGTCGCATGAAGACGATACAGCAACGGAAACGGGCACTTCTCTCTGGCTCGGGTACACCTGCCATTTCAGTTAATAACAGGTCATTATTTGCTTCATCATCACCCGCTATTCCGGCATAGCGTGCTGAATAAATACCAGGCTTGCCATTCAATGCATCTACTTCTATGCCAGAGTCATCAGCAAGTGCGGGCAAGCCTGTGGCTTGTGCTGCATGACGCGCCTTGATAATTGCGTTTTCGACAAAAGTAAGACCGTCTTCTACTGCTTCGGAAACATTGAATTCAGATTGCGGAATGATTTCAATATGTGCAGCATCCGCCAATATGCGACTGAACTCTCTAAGCTTGCCGGGGTTGCCACTAGCCAGTACTACTTTTTTTTGTATGCTCATGAGTGCATGACCTTGTCCTGCGCGTTGATAATTTCCTGAATACCTTTTTCAGCCAGTGCCAGCATTTCATTCATCTCCTCACGACTAAAGGCATGACCTTCAGCTGTTCCCTGTACTTCTATAAACTGACCTGCTGCATTCATAATGACATTCATATCCGTTTC
>JALVFC010000332.1 GCA_027030285.1 Thiotrichaceae bacterium
GTCTGTATCCCATGGAAAAGCTGGCGGTGATGGGACTGACTGAAGTGCTCAAGCGATTGCCTGAATTGCTTAACATTCGTCGCACATTAATCAAACGCTGGTCACGCTCCAGACCGGATCTGGTGATTGGTATTGATGCCCCTGATTTTAATCTCAGGCTGGAGGCTGAACTGCATCGTGCTGGAATCAAGGTTGCCCATTATGTGAGTCCGTCTGTATGGGCGTGGCGATCCAAACGTGTCAACAAGATGAAGGGCAATCTTGACTTGATGTTGACACTTTTTCCCTTTGAAGCAAGTTTCTATCAACAGCATGCGATTCCAGTGGCTTTTGTCGGCCATCCTCTGGCTGATGAAATCCCATTAGTAAGCGACAGGCAGGCTGCAAGAGAGGCGCTGGGGCTGGATAGCAAGGCAAGGGTTCTGGCGATATTGCCAGGCAGCCGTTCCACGGAAATCAAGTATCTGGCTAAGGAGTTTGTACAAACTGCACAGCAATTAAGTCATGAATACAATAATCTGATTTTTATTGCACCTATGGTTAATAAGTCTATTCAGCAGTTATTTGAGAAACGGCGCAAGGAAGTTGCTCCAGAACTGGACATCCAGCTGATACAAGGTCAATCGCGGCAGGTGATGGCTGCGGCTGATGTATTATTAATGGCATCTGGTACAGCTGTTTTGGAGGGTATGTTTGTGGGTAGGCCAATGGTAGCCGCTGGCAAAATGTCTGCGCTAACTGCATGGATATTCAGACGTTTTGCTGGTCTGAGAGTGAAATACTTTACCTTGCCAAATAACTTGGCCAATCAGGAGTTAGTACCTGAATTTATCCAGGAAGACATGACTACTGAGAACCTGACCCGAGCAGTGAAACAGATGTTTGAGATGAAGGAGACCGAAGAACAACAGTTACTGGATACTTTTACCCGTCTGCATCAACAACTGCGTAAAAATGCCAGTGCCACGGCAGCTAAGGTATTGGCTGAAAAGTTCAACTTAACATGATATAAATAGCAACAATTTCCGAATAAAATAAGGTAACTACTCAGCGAAATATGAGATGTAAGGCGGCAAGTTATTGATTATTAGGGACGCTGTAAATACATCCCTGTAAGCTCTGCGGCAGCATCCCTGCTGCCGAAGCCCTAATAATCAATAGCTTACCACCTTGTTCAGAATTACGCTGAGTTGTTACGTAGTTACAAAATAAGTTCATATTATGAAAAAAATATTCCTGCTGATCACTATACTACTAACATTGACTTCCTGTACCGGAGGTATTAAGGGTGTGGCTGAGCCACCAAAGATCAGTGTGTATGGTGTGCGTCTTGCGGACTTATCACTAACCCAGGGTAAAGCAATTCTTGCCCTGCGTATTGAAAACCCTAACCCCTACAGTATCCCATTGCGAGGTTTGAACTATAACCTGTTGTTAAATAATATTAAGGTGGCTGAAGGTGATGTGCAGAAAAACCTCACCATTACTGGGCATGAGGACAGAATTATCGAAGTCCCCGTTAATATCCAGTTTGCCAGCTTGTTACAAACCCTCCCTGGTTTGGTGAAAACTCGTAAATTTACTTATGATCTGAGTGGCAATACACAGTTTCCATTCCTGAGTATTCCCTTTAAACGTATTGGCAGAGTAGGGGCGTATTAGTGAGCATTAAATCTGATGCCTGGATCAGGCGCATGGCAGAGCAGGGTATGATTGAGCCCTTTGAGCCTGGGCAGGTGCGCCAGCGTGATAATGAAAAAATTGTCTCCTATGGCACTTCAAGTTATGGCTACGATGTCCGTTGTGCTGATGAATTCAAGATTTTTACTAATATCAACTCAGCCATTGTTGATCCCAAGGCTTTTGATGAAGACAGCTTTGTCGATATTCAGTCTGATGTATGCATTATCCCCCCAAATTCCTTTGCATTGGCACGCACGGTTGAGTTTTTACGTATACCTCGAAGCGTGCTAACGGTTTGTCTGGGGAAGTCTACCTATGCGCGTTGTGGCATTATCGTTAATGTCACGCCGCTGGAGCCTGAGTGGGAAGGGCATGTTACGCTAGAGTTTTCCAATACCACTCCGCTACCTGCAAAAATTTATGCCAATGAGGGTGTAGCGCAAATGCTGTTTTTTGAATCGGATGAAGTGTGTGAAACCTCCTATCGTGACAGAGGTGGTAAATATCAGGGGCAACAAGGTGTTACACTGCCAAAAGCCTGATAATGTGTGAGTGGGCTGTTTGTATTCAAAACAGGCAAGTTGTTTACTGCCCGTATTGCATGCCGTAACACCATCGCAGCAGGTAGATAAGTCAAAGCAAGGAGTAATCTATGAATTCTGAAAAAGTCATATTCGCATTTTTTATCGTATTTGCCATGACGCTGAATTTTGGCTTTTTTATTGGGGGGATGGAGGAGGTCTCTCATCACAGTGAGTATGAGCTTTTTGCTGCTATCGTCGTCAACCTCATTGCGACCGTATTAAAGTTTGGTGATCGTACCCATTTGGGCGCTGTTTTTCTGGCGACCAGTCTGGTGGCTGATATTCAGCTGGTTGCCGCAGCTATTATCTGGGGGTTGAGTTCACACGTGTTCAATGAGGCCGGGCATGACTGGTTGCCTGTTGTAGTTTCTCTGTCTGGTGGCGCGTTTCTGGCAAATATCACCTCTGTCATTCTGCTGGTTTCCGAGACGTTGAGTGTCAGGCGATAAGTAGTCTGGTCAGCACAGCATGCCCAGTATTCTTTACATTCTGTTACGCCGACTCAGGTTGCCGCTGATTGCGCTGATTGTTGTGTATGCCATTTTTGTGGTGGGGTTTGTGATTATCCCGATGGATGGCGAAACGCACGGCATGTCTTTTTTTGATGCTTTTTATTTTGTTAGCTACATCGGCACGACCATAGGTTTTGGCGAATACACTCCGCAGTCCAGTGGTGTCTTTACCGATGCGCAACGGGCATGGACGCTGTTGGCAATTTATACCACCGTGATTACCTGGATATACGGCATTGGCTCCCTGCTGACGATATTACAGGACCCTGCATTCAAAAGGTTGTTGAAACACAGCAAATTTGCACGGACAGTGAGTGAAGTAAGGGAGCCTTTTTTTATTGTCTGTGGTTATGGCGATACGGGCAGTCAGCTGGTACAGGCACTTTCCGGTGAAAATATTCGCTCAATCGTTATTGATATCAACGAAGACAGGATAAATGAGCTTGAGGTTACTGATTTGCGAGTGCCGAGCCTGGGCGTTGTTGCCGATGCTTCTCGCGCTGAGGTGCTACTGGATGCGGGTATTCAACGGGAATGGTGTAAGGGGGTGCTTGCGCTAACAACGGCAGAGTCTACCAACTTGTCGGTTGCCATTACAGCTCAACTGCTTAATCCTAAAGCACGTTTTATTGCGCGGGCTGACAGTCAGGCGATGCAGAAAAATATTCTGTCATTCGGGGCAAATGAAGTCATCAACCCGTTTGAGACGTTTGCAGACGAACTCGCATTGCTGATTAAGTCACCATCATTATATATCCTGTTTGCCTGGCTTTTTGCCAAACCAGGTGAGGCACTGACTGAGCCAGTATTTATAAAAAAAGGTCACTGGATACTGTGTGGCTATGGTCGCTTTGGCAAAGCTGTTTATAACCAGTTGAGTCAGGCAGGTGTTTCTGTCAGAGTGATTGAGGCTGACCCAAACAAGCGGGATGTGCCCTCTGGTACTGTTCATGGTAGTCCCACCGAGGCGGTCAACCTGGAAAAAGCAGCTGTCAAAGATGCAGTGGGTATTATTGCTGGCACAGACAATGATCCGAATAACCTTTCTTCTTTAATGACAGCACTGGAACTGAATCCTGATATTTTTACCGTAGCGCGACAGAGTGAACATCAAAATGCGGCAATATTTGAGGCAGCAGGGCTGGATATTGTCTTGCAACGTGGCGAGGCAGTTGCGCATAAAATGTTCGCCCTGATTCGTACTCCATTACTGGGTGACTTTTTGCGTATTGCGATTCGGTTTCCTGACCATAAAGCCAACATGCTGGTAAGTAGGATTATTGGTGCTGTCAATGAAGAAGTGCCTGACTTGTGGGAAATCAGGATTTGCAAAGAAGCCACGCCTGCACTACACAATAAGGTAATGACTGACTCGGTGTTTGTGGCAGATTTGCTGCGTGACCCAAGAAACCGACAAAAAAATCTGCATGCCCTGCCTTTGTTCCTGAAACGCGGCAAGGGGAATGTGATGCTGCCAGAAGATGATCGTCTGTTACAGGGTGGGGATATTATTCTCATGTGTGGTACGGATCATGCAGAGAAATTAATGCGCTGGACAACAGAGAATGTCAATATTATTGATTATGTGTTAAATGGCTCGGTTGAATCGCATAGTTATGTGATTCGATGGTTCAGGAAGTTTTTTGCCAAATACGCATCCCATTCCACCAGCTAATAACTCTGAAATAACCTTACGGATAGCTTTATGTTGCGTATCTTGTTGTTATTGCTATCACTTTTCAGTTTTTCCTATAGTGGCTTCAAGCTGTTGGGTTACTGGGATTACCAGACTCAGCTTGCTGATATCAAAGAAATGCTTTACGCACAGGTAACGCCTGATCAATTAAGCGAAAAGATTGGCAATGCCATTAATGAGGATCGCCTTGAAGATGCCAAGATGTATATGGCGATTGGCAAACACTACCAGTATCCTTTGCATTATGATTATTACAATAAATATATCCAGCAGCGTGATACCCAGTTACGTAAAATTCGCAAAAGTGTTGGTAGTTTTTCTACAGGATTTCTAACCGGAAAAGGCAGTGATGTCTCAGGTATTAGTGGAGCCATGGCTTCCGATTTTACGGTGATAGGTGATGTAAGAGATCTCTATGAGCAGTACCAGATTCAGGAAAAAGGTGGAGAAGTTAATAAACTGATTGTTACGCTGGCTGGCGTTGGTATTGGACTCACTGCTATTACCTACGGCTCGGCGGGTACTGCATCCGCAGTCAAAGCAGGTACTTCTCTATTTAAACTGGCAGCCAGAACGGGGCGACTCACTAAATCGTTCAGTAAAGAATTATTAAGATTATCCAGTAAGGTTTTTGACTGGAGGTTTTTTAAACAATCCATAAGGAAAAGTAATAATCTGTCTGATCTTGAGCGTGTTGCTAGAAAGAGTTTTCATCCGGCAGCATTAAAACCACTAAAACGCATGGCAAAAAATGTACAGAGTATTCGTCATAATACCTCCATTGCTGATACGCTATACATGCTGAAATATGTCGAGAATACTGATGATCTAAGGCGTCTGGAAAAGTTTACCTACAAACATAAGCAGTTATCCAAAGGCTTACTTAAGCTGGTTGGGCGTGGTGCATTGCGCAGTGTCCGTGTCATTAGAAAAACAACCAAGTTTATTATCTCGTTTGCAGCAACTTTAATATCTGGCTTATTTAGTTTGTTATTTTTGTTTTCAAGAAAACGATAGGAAAGAAGATTTCAAATCTCCATGCTCTGTGACGTACAAACCGATATAGCTTTATGAAATATTTGATATATTTGTTAATGGGAGATGATGTGCTATACCTGAGAGGGTAGTTTAACGGTTATCTTGCTCTCGGACAGCCTCCTGGTTGAGTATTCTACCGTGACAAGCTGATCAACTATTTTTTTCATAGTAATAAAACAATATATAAGTTTCTTGATAATAATCTAAATAAGCTATGGTTAATGTATCGTTAAAGTGGTACTATTTTGCGCATATACTATATGATCTGAATGTTTGAAAGTAACTGATTCAGGTTGAGCTTATCTTGTTAAACAAACCATATTTCTATCATTACCGGACTTGACATAATTCTTCCCACAGTTGGGTTCTGACCAGTGAAAGGTTTGTTTCAGGGCTGTCCCTATTAAATTTTACCTGCAGACTTAATGTCTCTACCAGACCTTGCTCTTTGGTTCACAATTTTTTTCGTGTCCAGGGCTAGTGAACAAGGAAGGAATGAGTTGTGATTTTAAAAAGAACCGTATACCTGTTTGCGCTTGTTGTAGTGCTTTTATCTCCACCTGCAAATGCACTTAGCACACAATTTGTACTCCCTGATAGTAAGTGGCATCAGATTTCATTACCGGTAACGCCAGACCCTGCTGGTACTACTGTGCGTGATTTATTTGGTGATGAACTCAATCCAGATGATTATGGCAATGTATGGGGGCTATTTTCTTATGACCCAACAGCTGTACCCGCTGCTTATGTTGATCTGGGCATTGATGGTGTACTGCAAAAGGGCGTGGCTTACTGGATGATTCAGAAAACTGGCAGTCCAGTTACACTAGATATATCCAATTATGTGGTCACTGCGAGTGGTGATTTTGAAGTAGCGTTGGTAGCAGGAAATAATACTGTCTGGAATATGGTGGGCTTCCCACATGATGCGCCCATCGACTTCAGGAGGCTGATCGTTCGCACAGATTCAGGTGATTGTGCGGATGCCGATGGTTGTACCATTGATGAAGCTTCACAGCTAAACATCGTTGCAAACCAGTTCTTTTCCTACAATGGTTCTGCCTATGAAACGACTGAATCAACGCCTGCAGCACATACACTCACACCCTGGAAAGGCTATTGGGTTGCTGCCCTTGCAGGAGCGAATGGGCTTAATCCCAAACTTACCTTTCCTGCACGTTGGGCCTTGAATGACACAGGTCTGCTTACGGGTGAAGATGGCCAAACGGGTCGCGATGCAACCCATAATGACAATAGTAACGGCTTTGCAGGTTTTGACTTTACCAAGCTTGATACGAATGGTACTCCTGTTAGTAGTGGAAGCTGGTCTTGTGTTAAAGACAATGTCACGGGGTTGATCTGGGAAGTTAAAACGACTGATGGTGGCTTACATGATAAAAATGATAAATACGTGTGGTATGACCCTGCGGGTGGTACAGGCTTCCAGCAGGCATCGCAGACAATTGTATATTCAGGTGATACGAGTAAAAACAATACTTGTGCAGGTTATGACCCGAATGATGCTTCTACCTATTGTAACACTTATGCCTATTTGCAAAGAGTTAATGCGCAGGGCTGGTGCGGTGCGAATGATTGGCGGTTACCGACTCGTGAAGAGTTACGCAGCCTGGTTAAGATGGATAGTATTATTCCCAAAGACAACGTGCCGGCAATTGATCTTGACTATTTCCCGAATACTACTGCATCACACAAGATTGATTGTGTGGACATAATTTATATTGCTTTGGTTAATCAAGGCTCGTCTCCGACTGGTTCAAGTAATTCCACTGTGCAAGGTGTTATTAATAACTTACTTGTCAATGATGCTGACTATGCACAAGCATGCCAAAGCTTCGATGCACAGTCTTATCAAAACCATTTGAATGGTCAGGGCAATGCTACCAACCCAAGAGGAAGAGGGGTAGGCTATGCGACTCAGGATCTTGGTGCTGAAAACCCTGAAGCACTATGGACAATCTTTTTTGATGACAAGGAAATAGACCATGAAATTACTTACCATGATATGCGTTATATCAGGCTGGTGAGAGGTGGAAAGGTTCTTGATAATAATTCAAGTAATAGCAATGAGGGTCGCTTTGTTAATAATCAGGACGGAACAGCGACAGATATGCTAACCGGGTTAACATGGAAGCGATGTCTTGAAGGCTACACTTTGGATGATAATTCAACACCCGGTGATATTACTGATGATCATTGTAATATAAACGGTACGACCAACTTTAGTTGGCAAAATGCACTGGCCCTGAAAGGTAGCTCATTTGCTAACAGTAATGCATGGCGTGTGCCAAACTTGAAAGAGCTGACTTCTCTAACGGTACATAGTGGGCCTATATATCCAGCTACAAGCCGTGATATCTTCCCGGATACACCTAACTTGGTCCTATGGACTTCCTCAGAACACTCAGGAAATACCAATAATGCATGGGGAGTAAATTTCGGAAATGGAGGGGATCGGGTTCACACCAAGAGTGGTCAACGACCAGTCAGACTGGTACGTGATTGACAGGCAGTAATAAATAGTCTGGAAGGAGCAGGATTTACCGGAGTATCGTAAAACTTGCCGCATGAACCCAGAATCACTACAAACCGTGCCCTGAATGCGGGAACAGAGTTGAGAAGAACACCAACCGCGCGACTTTTCCCGGACTGCACCCGGGCTACAGAAATATGGTAAAGCCACTGCACATACCAGAGAGCTCAACAACCGTAACAACCGTAGCCCGCATGAATGCGGGAACAGAAAGGGAGAAAACACCCACCAAAAACACCAACGGTGACTTTTCCCGGGCTACTGGACTCTATTCTTAGACATGCTCCTGGTGACAGATAGCAACTTTAGTTACTTTCCGTACTTCACAGCCTCTGCAGGAAAATTAAGCTTAAGCACACGAAGAGTTGCAGCTGCCAATTCTGGTTTACCAAGCGCTTTACTGGCTTCGATTTTTATTTTCAATGCATCAATCACGGCAGGAGAGCCCTGATAGTGCTTAATGGTATATTCCGCCCGGTTGAATGCTGCTAAATACGCGCCTCTACGCATATAATATTTAGCCACATTGACCTCCGACTTTGCCAAAGAGTTGCGTAAATGCTGCAAGCGTTGCCTGGCATCTGGCGTATATTTGCTGTTTGGAAAGCGGTTAATTAGCTGAGAGAAATCATGGAAAGCTTCTTTTTGCCGGACATTGTCCAGATCGGAGAAACTGCGTGGGAAGACCTTGTCGAGAATGCTTTTACCACGGTTGAAATTGACCAGCCCACGTAAATACAGCGCATAGTCCATAATTGGGCTGCGTGGGTAGATGCGTTTGAAACGGTCAATCGTGTCCAGAGCAGTATCTTCTTCCTCTGCCTTGTAATAGGCATAAGCCGTTTCCAGCAGGCTTTGTTGAGCAAAACGACCTAACGGATAACGCGCTTCCAGTGTTTCATAGTTCTTGATTGCTTCTTCATAGTTGCCCGCTTTCAGGGATGAACGTGCTCTGGATAGTAACTGGCTGGCTGAACGGCTGCCATCTGTACCAGTATCTGCATTATCTTCCTGAGAGAAGTGTGGCATTGAACAGGCGGTAAAACCGAGAGAAAGCAGAATCAGTAGCCACGATTTGATTAATTTATTGAAAGTCATCATTAATATTTTTCATGTGTTTTTAGTATGCAGGGAGTATACCTGA
>JALVFC010000333.1 GCA_027030285.1 Thiotrichaceae bacterium
CGCTCCGCACTCGCGCGCATACAGCATCAGATCAAGCAACAGTATATTGCGCGTGGTAAATATGGCGTACAGGTAACTGCGGATACTGCTACCCTTGCGCGTAGTCGGGTTGCGGTCAATATAAAAATTAATGAGGGTGCTGAAGCGCGTATCAAAAAAGTGCGCATTATTGGTAACAAGGCATTCCCTGAAAGAACCCTGTTGAAATTACTGGACTCAGGCACACGCAAGTCTTATCAGTTCTTTAGCGACAAGGATAAATACACACGGGAAAAACTGATTGGTGATATTGACAAATTGACTTCTTTTTACCGTGACCAAGGTTTTCTCAAGTTTGAAGTGACGGATACTCAGGTTGAGTTGTCACCTGACAAAAAGGATATTTCAGTGAATATCGCTATCAGGGAAGGCGATCGCTATCGGGTTGGCAACGTCGAAGTTGATGCTGCTGGTGGGCTGAGTGAACAGGATGCGATGTCTGTTCTAAAAATGCGAAAAGGACAGATATTCTCGCAGAAAAAGCTGGAAGAATCTCGCAAGGCGTTACGCAACAAGGTATCAGAAGGCGGTCATGCCTTTGCACGAATTGGTATTATTCCGCAGATTGACGAAGCACATAAGGTTGTCAATATCCGTTTTAAGGCAGATCCTGGCAAACGGGTTTATGTGCGTCGCATCAATATTCGCGGCAACTACAGAACGCGTGATGAGGTCTATCGTCGTGAAATGCGTCAGTTGGAAAGCTCCTGGTATTCCAGGGAAAAAGTAGAGCGTTCCAAGATTCGTCTGCAACGCCTGCCTTATGTGCAGAGTGTCAAGATACAGCAGGTGCCTGTTGCCGGAACAAGGGATCAGGTTGATCTGGAAGTGACGGTGGCAGAACAGCTCTCTAACCAGTTCACCGCAGGTATTGGTTTTTCACAAAGCCAGGGTGTGATTTTTAATGTGGGGCTAAAACAACAGAATTTTCTGGGCTCTGGTAAAAGCCTTGGTATCAATGCCAATAACAGTAGTGCGACCAAACGCTTCAGCTTGAGTTATTTTGATCCTTACCATACCGTTGATGGTATTGGTCGGGGTTTTGATGTACATTATAATCGCACTGATACGGATGCTGATAACCTGATTTCAAGTTATATCAGTGACAGCTACGGTGGGAATTTAAACTACACTGTTCCCTTGAGTGAGGAAAATTCATTCCGTTTCAGCGTAGGTTATGAACACCGCGAGATAAAAGCGGGCACCAATACTCCTCAATATATCCTTGACTTTATCAAGCCTGAAAATAATGGCGATACCTATGATAACTTCCTGGGAACGGTTTCTTATGTACACGATACCCGGAATCGCTCTATTTTCCCTACTGAAGGGAATCGTCAAACGGTTGCTTTTGAAGTGGGTTTGCCAGGTAGTGATCTGCAATATTATAAAATCCGCTATAAGGGCGCCAACTATTGGCCTGTTACTGAAAAATTCACCTTTGCCCTGAAAGGTGGACTGGCTTACGGCGATGGCTTTGGAAGTAACAGCGGCTTACCATTCTTTGAACGCTTCTATTCGGGTGGAATAGGTTCAGTTCGTGGTTTTGAAAAAAACACACTGGGCGGAAAAGACGAGTTTGATAATGCACTTGGTGGTGAATTTGTTGTAAACGGAACGGCAGAGCTTTCCTTCCCTGCTCCCTTTGCTGAAGACATCAAAGGTCTCAGAATGAACGTCTTTGTGGATGCGGGTAATGTATTTAGTGACTTTGGAGCTTTTGATTCTGGTGAGATTAAATACTCTGCTGGCATAGGGGCGACCTGGTTGTCACCACTTGGGCCACTCACGATAAGCTATGCCAAACCGTTTAATGTAGATGATCAGGATAATGAGCAACAAATTCAGTTTTCTATTGGTGCAACTTTCTGATAATAATTGTCTTTTGCCCCTGTCTCCTGGCAAAGTTACAGACCTTGCCTTTTTGATATAGGGGTATTCGGGTATGATAGCCCTATGAAACCACTATTCTCCTTGCAGTGCAGCCTGACTAAGGTTGTTGTGACTGCTATTCTGTTTATCGTTTTTCTGCAAGCGCCGCCAGCATTGGCTACTGATAGCTATGCCAGGTCTATTGCGGTAGTGAATGTGCGTTACCTGTTGCAGCATGCACCGCAATCCGAGGAAGCCAGTAAGGCATTGAAAAAGCGATTTCTTGCCAAGGAAAAAGAACTGGATGCTGAGGCTGAGGCAATACGCCAGTTTGAAGAGTCTATCCGTCAGTCAGAAGGGCAACTAACACGTGAAGAAAAGATCGAAAAAGAACGTGAGTTAAGAAGTCGTAAACGTACCCAGAACAGAGCTCTGGAAGATTATCGTGAAGATTTGCGACTTGCCAAAAGTGCTGCACTTGACG
>JALVFC010000334.1 GCA_027030285.1 Thiotrichaceae bacterium
AACCATATTATCTTCCAGTCTTACCAGAATTTCAGGTGAGGAGCCAACAATATGAAAATCACCCAGATCCAGATAATACATATAAGGGGAGGGGTTTATACTACGCAATGCACGGTATAAATCCAGTGGTGCTGTCTTAAAAGGCACGCTTAAACGCTGTGACAGGACTACCTGCATGATATCGCCAGCGGCTATATATTCCTTTGCTGTGTTGACCGCCTGTTTAAAGCCTTCTTCAGTAAACCCCGATGTGAAATCCTCTTCAGATATTTGCCCTGGATGCTGCGTAGGGAAGTATCCATTGATGGCTTTGTGCATGTTGTCTTCGAGTGTCTGCAAACGCGCTTGCGCCTGTTGATAGCCATCCTCAGGTGCCAGTACAATCAAAAATAGCCTGTTGCTCAGATTATCAAATATCACCACTTCTTCAGATAGCATCAGCAGGATGTCTGGTGTGTTAATGGTGTCTGGCTTGTCGGTTCTGGCGGCAAGTTTTGGCTCGATATAACGAATGGTTTCATACCCAAAATAACCCACCAGTCCGCCAATAAAGCGCGGCAATCCGTCAATTTCTGGAACACGAATGGTACTCTGGTAGTCCTCAATCCATTTCAATGGGTCAGTCACTGTTTCGGTGGTTATAACTTCATTGTTATTACTGACCACCACAGTATCTTTAAACACGCGAATTTCCGTACGACAGGGTAGACCGATAATGGAGTATTGTCCCCATTTCTCACCACCCTGTACGGATTCAAACAAGTAGGAGCGTGGCTGGTTGGCAAGCTTCAGGTAAACACTCAGAGGAGTATCCAGATCCGCGACGACCTCACGGACTAAAGGGATACGGTTGTATCCCTGGTCAATATAGGATTGAAAAGTAGAAATATCCATAATTATGCTCATACAGATGGTTACATTATCCTGATAGGACTTAAGGAACCGGGAAGGATTCAGGTAATGGGAATCTTGTCAGGCAGTTCGCCATCGAAATGTAATGAGCAGATTATTCATTCTTAAATATCCAGTAAATCGGGTAATTCAGCCATGGAGTCTATCACAGCATCAGGATTGTACTGGTGAATATCCTCCCCATGATTATAGCCATAAGACATACAGATAATGGAGAAGTCAGCAGCACGAGCAGCTTTCACATCAGACTTTGAATCACCCAGCATCAGTGAGTCAGCGGGCAACACACCCAGTTGCTTTGAGGCATGCAAAAGCGGCAACGGGTCGGGCTTTTTCTTTTCCAGTGTGTCACCGCAGATGATGATCTCAAAATCATCATGAATACCAAGGCTTTTCAGAATAGGAATAGTGAACTGTTCTGCTTTATTGGTTACGCAGCCGAGACGGACTTTTTTACTCTCGCGTAAAAACGCCAGCCCTTCCTTGACACCAGGGTAAAGCGTGCTGCGGTCAGAATGGTGTATGGAATAAAGCTCGTTAAAAATGGGCATCGCCTTATCAAATAGCTCAGGATCCGGATGACCATCCAGATCGTTGGTCAGTCCACGCTCAACAAGTCGTACCACACCATTACCCACCCAGTTGCGCACAGCAGCCTCACCATGCGGTTGCATACCCAGGCGAATCAGCATCTCATCAACGCAATATGCCAGATCAGGAACACTATCAACCAGGGTGCCATCAACATCGATGAGCACCATAGAGGGAGAAAATTTACTCATGAATTAAACATCAGCCGCAGCTAGCTCAGCACGGAATTCACTAATGATAGTGTTATAAACCGTATCATCGTTGTCATTTTTTGCCCCAAAGATGGCCGACCCGGCGACGAAAGTATCCGCACCAGCTTCCTTGATTTCCCTGATATTATTCGCTTTCACGCCGCCGTCTATTTCAAGGCGAATATCGTAACCAGACTCATCAATCATTTTACGCGCCTGAGCCAGCTTTGGCAGAGAAGAAGGAATGAAGCTTTGCCCACCAAACCCGGGGTTTACAGACATCAACAAAATCATATCGACTTTATCCATAACATACTCAAGTACGGATAAGGGGGTTGCCGGGTTAAATACCAGCCCTGATTTACAGCCTAACTCACGGATCATACCCAGAGTACGATCAACATGCTCGGAAGCTTCAGGGTGGAAGGTAATATAAGTTGCGCCTGCCTTGGCGAAGTCAGGAATAATACGATCAACCGGCTTCACCATCAGATGCACATCAATATCAGCTGTTACGCCATGAGAACGCAAGGCATCACAAACCAGTGGACCAATGGTTAAATTGGGGACGTAATGATTATCCATTACATCAAAATGTACAATATCAGCACCTGATGCCAATACATTATCAACTTCTTCACCCAGACGGGCAAAATCAGCGGAAAGAATAGAAGGTGCAATAAAATCTGTTTGACG
>JALVFC010000335.1 GCA_027030285.1 Thiotrichaceae bacterium
AGGTCATCGAAGCGCATCTGGCTGAAAACAGTCGCCAGATAAGTGTCATACCGATGTTCTATATCTGGAAATAACTGTTTGCTTTGCTGTCCAATGGATAGCCCGATATCCAGTGGGCTCAGGTTTTTGGCCGCAATATGAATAACAGGAATTTTTTGTTGCTGGTCAGAGGCAGTTGCTGAGCATGGTGTACTGGTCAAAAGCACCCCAGAAAGGATCAGCAGTCGTGACAAGAAGGTGGTGAACATTATTACAAGTTTCTATTTTCCCTTTTCTGCAATGGCTTCTGCCACCGCGCCTGGCTTCATCTTATTCACAAACTGCTTGCCTTTTTTAAGTTCTTTATTAAAGAAACCGGAGAAGCGTGCTGGAATAAAGTCATCCAGATTACCACCTGCACTGAAATGCCTGACAAATGTTTGCCCTGTCGCATAAGTGATTGCCCCACCTGTTATGGCAACGCCAGCATTTCCCCCTAATGTGCCAATGCCGGGAATCACTTTGACAGCACTGCTCAGGCCCATCATGGTCAATACCGGGAGAGAGCCAGATAATAGAGCACTGATGAGTAACTTGCTGCGCTGACTATCGTAGTCAACCTCATAGTGTTTGCATAGGTGCTGTAACATTGTGTGCTGGTTAGCACTCAGGGCGGCAATATCAATCAGGGCAATGGGTATCAGCCCCATAGTGGTACTGGCAATCACATGATTTTTTATAATATTTTGTGATTCATTGTGTTTTAAAGTAGTCGCCGTTACATACAGTTCAATCTGTGTCTGACTTAGCTCAGTCGCCAGTTCTTCTAACAGCTCGGTTTGCTCTTGTGTTTCATTTGTCATTGTTCACCTCGTTTTCCTGCACGCCTGTCGCATATTATTCCTGCCACAGTCAGTATTAAATCCATCCTGAAACACTATATCAGAATCAAAACATTACCGTAAGCATATATTCTGCTTGACGTATATTTGTGCCTGATAGTATGCTTGACTCACTACTTGCCAAAGGAAGAAGCCATGCTCGCTCAAACCCAAAGTGTTCTCTCAAAATCAATGAGTTCTGTAACGTCATCTGGTTCTGTTGTTAAAGCTTTTATCGGCTCTCATCCAGTTGTCTTTGGTACTGTTGTGGGTATTGGAGCCTATTATGCGGTTAGTAAATGTTGGTTAAATAAAGATAAAACCGACGAAAGTGCCAGTGCAACCGTAGATGAAACAGGCACAGCAGATGTAGATATGACGCAGAATACAGAGTCTTCCTGAAACCCCTGGATTACTGCACGCCCCCTGCTACCGCACAGTAGCGATTCGTCTAACCTTATTCGTTAGTTACATCTAGTTAGTCACATCTTCTTCTTTTCATAATGACTAACTGAGGATTTCAGGTTCAAGTTTACAAAGAGTGAATTGTGAAGATAGTTGATGTTCTAAAAAACACCGTGTCTAAACTGAGTCCACTGGTACGCAAAAAAAAATCCCTATTTGCTTTTTTTTTGCTGATTACGTTGATACTGACTGTGTTGCTCTGGCACCGGATAGTGATTACTGCCAATGTGGGTGAAGCAGGTGTGCTGTTCCATCGATTTACGGGTACTGAAATAGATAAGGTTTACAAAGAAGGTGTGCATATCATCTGCCCGCTGGATATCATGACCATCTATGAAACACGCAACCAGATTGCACTGCATGAATTCGATGTTCTTTCTGTCAAAGGTTTGCGTATTCACCTTGCCATTGCGATTCGTTACCGCCCTCAATATGACATGCTCACGCTATTGCATCAGCGCATCGGCCCTGATTACTTGCAACGTGTCGTGTTACCTCAAATTGAATCTGTTATGCGCAAACAGTTGGGTAACTATAATGCTGACCAAATCTATACCAATCAAAATGGTTTATTAAACAAGGCTATCGTTTCATCCATTGAGGAGGTTGGACGTAACTACGTCACTGTTGACGATGTGATTATCCGCAGCCTTACACTCCCTGAAAATATCGTTAAGGCAATTGAGGATAAGCTGACCCAGCAGGAGTACTTGCGCTCTTATGAGTTCCGCCTGAAAACGGCGTCCAAAGAGGCGCAACGCAAGATTAGTGAGGCAAAGGGTATTAATCAGGCGCAACGCATAATCAGCGAATCACTCACTCCCGAAGTGTTAGCTTTTGAAGGTATCAAGGCGACACAGGAACTGGCTAAATCCCAGAATGCAAAGATCGTCGTTATCGGGTCGGGCAAAAATGGCCTGCCTCTGATCCTGGGTGATAAGGCATTTACAACCGTTAAAGAAAAAACAAAAAAAATAACAGTGCCCGCTGAACCTCAATCACGACCCACACAGGAACTGGCACAGTGAACTTACTAAAAGAACATTGTTATT
>JALVFC010000336.1 GCA_027030285.1 Thiotrichaceae bacterium
AGGCTCTGGCGTAATCAGGCAGGTATCTGGCAATTGTAGAGCGCGTAGCACAGGAGTGTTGGTCGGCAAAAAATCAATAGTTGGCAGTTCATTACGCCCCACCCAGCGCACTGGCTGTCCCTCTTTGCCGTAGGGTGTACCCGTAAAGATACTTGCAGTGAAAAATTCCAGACTTAGCTCGTAAGCTTCATACACATAATGCAACTGGATCAGTGGCTTGAATGCGCCTTCATCGGCAACCACACCCACTTCTTCTTGCAGTTCGCGCACCAGTGCCTGGCGGGCTGTCTCGCCTGTTTCAATTTTGCCGCCGGGAAATTCCCATTGTCCGGGGTAGCGCCCATCAATCCGCTGATCAATTAATACTTCATTCTGCTCATTAAACAGGATGGCTGCCGCCACCCTGATACGGGGCAAAGATTGTCGGGGTGATGTATTAGCTTCTATATTCTGCATTGATCTTCACATAATCATAGGAAAGATCTGTCGTCCAGATACGCGCATGTGCTGCGCCCCGGTTGAGCATAATGCGGATGGTGATTTCATCCTTCGCCATTTCCTGTTGCCCCTGTTCCTCGGTATAGCCCAGAAAAGGCTCTCCCGAGTCAATCAACAGGGTATCACCCAGCAAGATATTGATCTTGCTAACATCCAGATCTGTAACAGAACTACGCCCTACAGCAGCCAGAATGCGCCCCCAGTTCGGGTCGCTGGCAAACAATGCGGTTTTTACCAGCGGAGAATGCGCTACCGTATAGGCCACTTCTCGCGCCTCTTCAGTGCTTGCCCCACCCATCACTTCAATCGTGACAAATTTGCTGGCACCTTCACCATCACGAATAATCGCTTGTGCCAAAAACAGGCAAACCTCATTCAGGGCTTGCTGCAAGCTGCTACGGTTTGTGCTGTCAACCACTACGCCGGATTTTCCGGTTGCCATCAGTACCAGCGAGTCATTGGTTGAGGTATCACCGTCTACGGTAATGCTGTTAAAGGAATCTGTCACCGCTTCGTTGAGCATTTCCTGCAACAACGCCTGCTCAACGGCGGCATCAGTTGCAATGTAGGCAAGCATGGTTGCCATATCCGGTCTAATCATGCCAGAGCCTTTGGCAATACCCGTTAGAGTGATCATCTGACCATCAATTTCCACCTGTTTGCTGATACCCTTGGCAACTGTATCCGTGGTCATAATGCTACGCGCAGCATCCAGCCAGTTATCTTCAGCCAGCTGGCTAACGGCTTTTTCGATAGCAGGTTTAAACAGTAATACAGGCAAAGTCTGACCAATCACTCCTGTTGAAAATGGCAGCACCTCCTGCCTTCTGCAATCTGTCTCATCCGCCACAAACTGACAGGTATCATAGGCATCCTGCATCCCCTCCATACCTGTTCCTGCATTGGCATTACCAGCATTAACCAGCAAATAACGCGGACTCGCTTCAGCCAGATGCCGCCGACAGATCGTCACGGGAGCCGCACAAAAAGCATTTTGCGTAAAAACAGCCGCCGTCTGGCTGTCCTCAGCAATTTCAAACAAAACCAGATCCTTGCGATCCTTATAGATCCCCGCAGCAACAGCAGCTAGGCGGATACCCGCAACAGGTAACAAATTTTCCGGTGGAGAGAGATTAACGGGCATGGTGGTTTCCCTGGTTGGTAACGATGAGGGGATTATTTCATAACTTCCCGCTAATGCGAAATAGCTAGAGGCTGTCCGAGAACTAGAAGCGTAGCTAAAATCACCGGATTATCATAAGCTGGGATTATTGGATGAGGCGAATAGTCATTCTATTTAACGATTCCAATAAGTTCAGATTATGATGATCATGGGATTTGCAGTAGCTTCTTAGTTCTCGGACAGCCTCCTAATTTCCTGATGTACAGTTCGAGATAGAGAGCCGTTTCATGATATAATTCAGGAAGACATCAGGATAACGACTATGCAGGCATTAGACATTTCACATCTCAGTAATGAAGAGTATCTACAGGGTGAACTGGAAAGTGAAGTTCGCCATGAATTTTTTGATGGGTTCGTCTATGCCATGGCAGGTGCTGGTGAAAAGCATAATACTATCTCATTAAACTTGGCAACAGCGATGCGCCATAAAGTCAGGGGTACCAACTGCCGCACCTTTATCGCAGACATGAAACTCTTTCTGCCGGAGCTAAACCGTTTTTATTACCCCGACATCCTGCTGACCTGTGACCCACAGGATGATCACGAGTTTTACAAACAACACCCTTGTCTGATTGTTGAAGTGCTTTCGCCTTCGACTGAAACCATTGACCGCCGAGAAAAACTACATGCCTATCAGGATATTCCCTCACTGCGTGAATACTTGCTGGTATCACAGGAACAACAGCAGGTA
>JALVFC010000337.1 GCA_027030285.1 Thiotrichaceae bacterium
TAACCAGCCATTGCCTGTTTCTGCAACGTGGATCTGATGAATGCGAAATAACTCTTCATCCTTTGCCCACGGCAGTTCCGCCTGAACAGCTTCTGATAACTCCCATGCATGATCCAGATGTAGCTGTTTGCACTTAATTGCAAAGCTCAAATCCACTACATCATCAGGAACCTGGTAGGGAATACTTTTATCTTCGTCTTCTTGCCAAAACATAGTTTATCTCGCTGAGGAGAATGTAATCTCCAGCTGGTCATACCAGTTATCAGGACGATCATCATAAACAGGCGGCTCAATATCGAGGTTAAAAAACATTTCCCGCGTTTCCAGAGCTTCCTTCACGACCACTGCCTTAAGCTCATCAAAAGTTGATATTTCATCGCCATGTTTTAAAAGTATTTCACTGAGATTTAGCATAGATTTTCCAGACAATAACAAACGACATGATCCCATTATTCTGGGGACAATGGAGCGAATTTCCAAGTAACACTGCTTTTGCTGAGGGAAGTGGAACCAGAAGTAATACCCTGGCTCGACAGAATATAAAAAGAAATGTCACTGCTCAGCCATGCGCACTGAGTAGTGACAAAAGAAATAAAAGACTAGAAATCGCCTTCTGCACCACGTTTCATAATATCCAGAATAATTTCCTTAACCTCAATTGCCTCCTTTAGCAAGTCATCCGGCAAGGTTTTACCACCATAAATCATCATATCCATATTCAGGGCATACAGGCGCAACTTGCCATCCTTGCCTTCAACCATAGAAACCCTACAAGGCAAATAGGCAGCAAAGGCATCACTGTAATCCACCATTTTCTTGGCAGTCAGAGGATTACAAAATTGATAGATTTTTAGCTTGCGTTGTTTCTCTCCTGTCATGGCTTCAACCTGATCAGACAACGGCAAATCACCCACCGCCTTGATATTATGCTCATTGGCTACCGCTTTCATTGCCTCTTCAGCATCTTCCGCGCTCACACCTTCCTTTAGCTCCGTAACCCATACAGTAGCATCAGCTGAATTTCCGGTTTTCTTGAGCTTCTCCCACATCTCGGTATAAACCGCTTTTGCCTTGGGGTCGAGTTTATCCAGCGCAGCCATTTCCTGCGACATACCTGCCATTTGTCCACCAAATTTAGAGTAGGCATATCCACCACCGATGAGGGCTATTAATCCGATAATGGCTAAAATATTTTTAATAAAGTTCATGCTTTTCCTCTTAAGCTTTAAATTAGCAACTATTCAGTGCAATTATATGTAAGGTGGCAAGTTGTTGATTATTGGGCTTCGGCAGCAGGGATGCTGCCGCAGAGCTTACAGGGATGTATTTACAGCGTCCCTAATAATCAATAACTTTCCGCCTCCGCTGTCTATCACGCTGAGTGGTTACTTTAGTTATTAACAAAACAAGCACTTCTGCAACTGCTCTCCTCGTCCCTGAACAATACACAGAATTTGCCACCTATTAAAGCATAGTTTCTTCGTGATTGCGGAATTTCTTATTGCACCCTGCACTCCGACACTTGCATAAACAGTGGATAATTCGTAATGTAGGGCATCCATTTTGTAAACACTTAACACAACGGGGAAATTATGAATCTGGAACAGGCACGTTTTAATATGATAGAGCAGCAAGTTAGACCCTGGCAGGTATTGGATCAGACCGTGCTGGATATTATGCGTAGAGTTCCCCGTGACCGCTTCGTGCCGGACTCACAGAAACGCCTCGCCTATGCGGATATAGAGATACCCCTGGCACACGGTGAAAACATGATGCACCCGCGTGTTGAAGGACGCATGTTGCAGGAACTTGCTATTGAAGTGGATGATAGCGTTCTGGAAATTGGAACGGGAAGTGGCTATGTAACAGCCTGTCTTGCGCACCTAGCTAAAGAAGTTTACAGCATCGATATCCATCAGGATTTTATTGATGATGCACACCAGAAGTTGCTGGAAAGTCACATTGATAATGTCACTCTGGATACCCAAAATGCGCTCACCGAGCTGGACACATCACTGCGCTATGACGCTATTGCAGTAACAGGCTCAGTGCCAGAATACACCACGTATTTTGAAAACATGCTAAAACCGGGTGGTCGCCTGTTTCTGGTAGTTGGTGTAGAACCCGCCATGCACGCCATGCTAATTACCCGCACCCACAACAATGAATTTAACCGTATCAGCCTATTTGAGACAGTGTTAAAGCCATTACAGGGTGTTGATAAAAAGGATACTTTTGTTTTTTAGGAAGCTCACAGGAGAGCGGCGTTTACCTACATCAGGTCAAGCCATATGCTTCTGGTGTTTACAAAATATTCCTTTCTAAAAAACACTAACTTGCACGGCATATAGAAACAGTAGTATATTAGATAATTCTAATATTTAATTTCGTTTAACACGAAGGTATCTACAATGTACAAAACCGCCAAGCATTTTTCTCTAGGTCTGGTCTTTGCTGGATTGGCTCCTTTAGCGAATGCTGAGAATTTGTATCAGGTTTATCAGCATGCCTTGCAGGCCGATCCGGTCTTAATGGCCGCCGAAGCTAACAACCTCGCCATTATGGAGAACAAGGCACAAGCACTCTCCGCACTTAAGCCTCAGGTTAACCTGTCCGGTTCAACCAGTTATACCATTCAAAATCAGAATAATGGTATTTTTAATAATGGTACGACTGACTTTTTTAACACCAACTACAAACTGTCCGCTACCAAATCACTGTACCACAAGGAGCTAAATGCACAGGTTGATCAGGCAAATGCAGTGGTTGCCCAATCACGGGCAACACTGGAAGCAGAGCGACAAAACCTGATTATTCGCGTTGCCCGCGCCTATTTTGACTATTTAAAAGCACAGGATAATCTGGAGTTTGCACGCTCGGAGAAGCAGGCAATTGCCCGCCAACTGGCACAAACCAAGGCCTATTTCGAGGCAGGTCGCTCACCTATTACAGATGTTAAGGAAGCGCAGGCTCGCTTTGATTCTGCAACCTCTCAGGAAGTGGCAGCCAATCAACAGCTTGACCTGGCAAGAGAACAACTAAAAGCGATTACCAATCATTATTATAAAAAGCTGGCAAGCGCACCGTTGAATACCTCACTGAAGCCACCTCAACCTGCCAACCCCAATGCATGGGAACAACAGGCACTAAAAAACAGCAAGGAAATAAAAGCGTTAGAATACGCCGTTGCTTCAGCACAGGCAGAAGTAGACAAACAGAGAGCAGCCAAAAGTCCGAAACTTGATCTGTTTGCCCAGCACTCAGGTAGCCTGAACAGGATTGATATTGATAACGAAAAAGCGGACGCCGCTATTGGTATACAGCTTAACGTCCCTTTATATACTGGTGGTGGCATCTCTTCACGGATTCGCCAGGCCAGACATAACCTACATCAGGCGCAACATCAACTAGAAGCCAGAAAACGTGAGGTAGTGCAGCGGGCTCGTTCTGCCTACCTGTCTGTAATTTCTGGAATTGCCCAGACAAAAGCACTCAAACAAGCGCTTAATTCAACTCAAACCGCAGCACGAGCGACTCAGGCAGGATTCGAAGTCGGCACACGAACTGCTGTTGATGTACTCCTTTCGTTGCGCGAAACTTTCCGCGCCAAGCGCGATTATTCCACCGCACGATATAATTATTTGCTAAACAAGCTGATTTTGAAGCAGGCGACTGGCACACTAACCGTCAAGGATCTGCAAAATATTAGCCGGGTTTTGTCACGAACATAGACGAACTCTCCGGCAAGTGATTCCAGGATCCTTGCCGGAAACCTGGTTCAACCTAAAATCCTCAGCCGCACACTCTACCCTGTCCAACTGAGGATTTTAGGTTGAACCGGATTACAAGCCCACTGGCAGGAAAAGTTCATGCTCAAGCGCATCAACATCAGTCATTAATCGGCTATATGCAATGCCTGCCTCTTCAACTTTCTCCTTGAAACCATCCGCACGCTGCCGGGCAAAACCTGCAAAATAGTCTCGTTCTTTTTTCTGATTGCTGTCCAGCATGACCAATGATGACTGGTGCATGGACTGTAAACGCATTTTCCCTATGGCTGGCAATGCCAACTCGGCTTTATCCATTATATGAACAAGCTGTACATGGTAGTTTTCCAGCAAGGCTGACAAACTTGTGCCATCATCGAGATCACTGAAATCACTTAAAATATAAACAATCGAACCCACAGGAACTTGCTGTGGTATTGCGCTGATCACCCCTGCCAGATCAGCCTCAACAGCCCCTCTGGTAGCTAAATCAGGCTGATTGGCAGTGTGCAATAAACTGGCAACATCTGATGGATCAAGCCAGTTGGCTTGTTCCTTGATAACCGCACTGCTTAGCGGAATTTGATGCTGTACAGCTGCATACATCAACACTACCGCAACTCGCAAAGCCTGTGCAGCTTTTAAACGACTGCGAGTTCCAAAAAACATGCTGCGTCGCTGATCCAGCAACAAGCAGATTTCAGGACGCGACTCCTGATGAAATATTTTTACAAACGTCTCCTGGCTTCTGGCTGAGAGTCGCCAGTTAATGGCTCGGGGATCATCACCTGGCTGATAAACGCGACTTTCTGCATAGTCCATGCCGCTACCCGGGCGCTGTGTTGGTAGCCAGCCAGCCTGTTGTGATTGTATGGCATGGAGAGGTGTGGCTGAGGACTGTAACTGACTTGCTTGCTGCCGCAGACTTTGCACATCATTTTCTGACAGCAAAACAGCCTGTTGTGAAGCCTTGTGAAAAGAATGTAACAAAACGCTCCTCATCAGGGAACTGGAACAAACTCCAGTATCCGCTGGATTATCCTGTCGGCAGTCATATCAGCCCCCCGGGCAGCATGCCCCAATACAATACGATGCCGTAATACATCAGGCGCAATAGCAACAATATCCTCTGGAATCACATAATCCCGCCCCTGCAAATATGCCAACGCACTACTGGCACGCAGTAACGCAATCGATGCCCGTGGTGAAGCTCCGGCACGCGCATAGCCCTGCCAGCCTGAATCAATTTCCTCCAGCTTGCGCGTCATGCCCACCAGTTTAACCATATAGGTTTCCAGTATTTCCTCGACATGCACTTCTGCGACTTCACGCCTGGCAGACAGCACTGTTTCCGGTTTAAGCGGGGAATCCAGTGGGCTTTCATCCGTACCAAAATGTAATTTTCGATCCCGCTTTAGAATCAGCAACTCATCTTCCGGGCTGGGATAATCCAGGGTCACATGCAACAAAAAACGATCCAGTTGCGCTTCTGGCAAGGGGTAAGTACCACTTTGCTCCAGTGGATTCTGTGTTGCCAGCACCATAAACAAATCAGGCAAGCAACGTGTCACGCCTCCCACGGTTACCTGATGCTCCTGCATCGCTTCAAGCAAAGCTGATTGAACCTTGGGCGGGGCGCGGTTGATTTCATCAGCTAACACAATCTCGTGAAACAAAGGTCCAGGTACAAAATGAAATGTACTATCTCCAGGGTCAAAAATTTCACTACCCGTTAAATCACCCGGCATTAAATCGGGCGTAAATTGAATACGCTGAAATGAGGCATGGATACCACTGGCCAGTGCATTCACAGCAGTAGTCTTTGCCAAACCCGGCAAACCTTCCAGCAAAATATGTCCGCCACTTAATACACCAATTAATAATCGGTCAACCAGCTCAGCCTGACCAATAATAATGTTTTCCAAATGGCTACGCAGTTGCAGGAAAGTTTGCTGTGTTTGCATAATGATGACTTAAGTTTCAGTGTTCAATTCAATAAGGCGCTGTAATGACAAATTACCTGTGCGTAACATGCGCCTCGCCATCTTTCATCACCAGCTTTACGTGATCACCCGCCCTGAAAATCTCCTTATCCGCAAATTGAGTTACTGTCACATGCTGCCCGTTATCCAGACGCACGACAATTTCCAAACCCGGTTTACGTTGTAGTTGACTGTCAGCACTGGCACCAACTGCACCACCAAATACACTACCCAGAATAGAGCCAGCAACGCTTCCATAGCCAGAACCCACCGCTCCGCCTGCAATAGCCCCCACTGTGCGTCCAACGGTATTGCCAGCTCCGCTTCTTTTACCCAGTAAAGTTACTTTTTTTACTGCGGTCACCATGCCCGTTTGTATCTCTGTAATGGATTCGTGTTTAATCGTTCCAGGCTTGTTCTTCGAAACGGGAGGATCACTGGGGGCTGTAGAACACCCCGCCAGTAACAATCCGGAAACCAACAAGAAAATGATCGCTTTTAACTGTTTCTTAAACATATTTCCCATTATGACTACCTCCTGACTTTCTCTTTAATACACTTCAGATAACGCTGATCATCAGGCGGACTTGCCGAGCGCTGAGCTTGCCAGAGAGCTTCAGCCAGACAGTCCATAACCCGATGTTCCGCTTCATGATCACCTACTTGGAGTGCAAGTTGCTGAAGGAGTTCAGAAATACCAGCCGGACGATTCATGCCAACCTGTTCACGAATCCCAAGGTGCATACTCATATGTAAAAACGGATTAGTTTCATTCATCTCGGGCAGATACTCCCGGGTTTTCGCTTTATCGGGATTTTCCAGCAGGGAGTGATATTCAGGGTGTTGCAAAATAACCGAGACGATCTGACTTTCCAGAGGTTCTAGCGTCTCACCATTTAGTTTTTTTTGCCAGCAGTCGCAGTAGAACTGCCGCATGCCGTCTCTGTCATTTCCAAAAAACACAAGGAATCCATCGGGAATCTCTGGTAAACCTGTTTTCCAGACATTGCCATTTATTAAACTGGCATTGACTATAGCACTGGAATCAGTGCCACCCAAAATTCTTATTTACACGTAACTACTCTGGGTGATAAACAGCTCAGGCGGTAAGTTATTATTAGGGTCGCTGTAAATACATCCCTGTAAGCTCTGCGGCAGCATCCCTGCTGCCGAAGCCCTAATAATCAATAACTCACCGCCTTACATACAATTACTCGGCGTAGTCACATTTACACTTGATATATAAGCCCGCATTACATACAAGTTGTTTGAAACAAAACCTCTACACCGGATGATTCTTGCTGCTCAGGCGATACTTGCCTGTTTCTTTATCTCTGTGCATAACAAAATATGAAGGAATAGCCGAACTGCAAGCAGCATCCAGGCGATCATAAGCTTCATTGTGCTCGCGTACATATTGGGCGATGATTTTGATGCCCATTTCATCAGCAGCCTGGGTGAACTTGCTCACTGAAAGATAGGCTGCATGTTGTGATTGCAGATCAAGTAATTTGTCCATTTCCAGAATGACAATGCGATCAAGTGGTGTTGTCAGTTCATTTTGCATGCTGGCAAAGAGTTTTTTATAACGGATAGTCTCACTTGAGCCATCATCAAGCAGTGCTTCAGAATCCAGAATAACCAGCTTGTTATTTTTTATTGCTGCCGTGGCATCCAGGCCTGTCATCTCCAGCTTGCGCAAAGTGTGTTCAGGCTTCTGAAAACTGAGTAGTACAACCGTTTCACCTGCCGCCAATCCAGCACCGACAGCCTTTGCTGCCATCATTGTCCCCAGGCTGGCATCACTGGTTTCAATGAGTCTGAAGGTAGAAACAGGCGTTTGCTTGCGTCTGGATGCATGTCGTAAATGCCCTGCGTTACTTTTACTGTTTGTAGCCATTTTACAGGTACCTGCCGGTTTTCTTTGCGTAGCCTCGGCAGCTTTTAAACAAGCCAGCCGGGTCTCTATTACATCTTGTTTCTTGACGCCTTCTATCGTTAGCTCACGTACTGGGGGAAAGTTTTGGTAGCCTTTCTCAACTGTATTTTCTGAATCACTTGCCCGGTTGTGTGTTGATATTTTTATTGCTTTTTGAAGTGCAGAAGTCATTGTTATACACCCTGAATTTTTATGCGTTATATGGATGATGTTTATATGTATAGTTTATCGCCATGAGCTAACCAGTGAGTGCATCATATCCGGACATTTCTGCCAGTCATCCCGGGCTGCTCCATTTATCCCTGAAATTTACCGATTGAAAGCCGATAATCGCCCTGCTAACCTCTGAAAAGTCTTTTTCGCAACCACTTTTTATGGAATACAACAGCCTTTCATTAATTCCTCCTTTGCTCGCTATCACCTTGGCTATGCTGAGCAAGGACGTGGTGCTTTCCCTGTTCAGCGGACTCTTTGCTGGTCAGTTAATCCTTGCTGACTTTAACCCGGCAACTGCGTTTGTGAAGCTGTTTGATGACATTATCAGCATGTTTGCCGAGGGCTGGATTAGCAAAACACTGATATTTGCCCTGCTGGTAGGTGCGATTATCCGGCTGATTGTAGATAGTGGCGGTGTTGCCGGATTTGTCGAATACCTGACACAGAAAAAACACCTGGTACGCTCAAAACGCGGCGCATTGATGCTTGCCTATCTTATCGGCTTATTGATATTTATTGAATCATCTATCACTTCATTAGTAGCAGGCACAGTTGCTCGCCCACTGACGGATCACTTTGGTGCATCACGCCAGAAACTTGCCTTTGTGTGTGATTCAACCTCTGCCCCGGTCTGCTCGCTGCTGGCCTTTAATGGCTGGGGAGCCCTGTTGATTGTGCTGATTACCGACCAGGTAAAAAGTGGCATCATCAGTGGGCAGCCTACTTCACTGTTTATTCACTCAATTCCTTTTAATTTTTATGCCATTGTGGCATTGCTCATGGTCTTGTTTGTGATTCTTGCTGACTGGAATATTGGTCCCATGAAACGCTTCGAGCAGACTGCCCTGAAAACCTCAGGCATAAAACATAATGCCGCTACAGAAACAACGGGCAACAGTCTGTGGAAAATGCTGCTGCCATTACTGGTGCTGATTACAGCAATGCCCATTGGTCTTTATTTGAGCGGTCACGGTGATTTCCTCAAGGGTAGCGGCTCAACAGCCGTGTTTTATGCGGTCATCAGTTGCCTGATATTTACATTTGTGTATTACATGCTGACCCGCAGCATGAGCAAAAAAGCGTTTTACCAGAGCTTTTATCACGGTATTGGCGATATGATTCCAATCGTAGTGATTCTGATTCTTGCCCTGGCAATCGGCAAAATTACCAGTCAACTGGGCACTGGACAATACCTTGCC